>CAYHRM010000126.1:0-3380 GCA_964359035.1 uncultured Planctomycetales bacterium | reverse complement strand
CTCAAGTGAGCGAGTCAAATTTGCAGTTTCTGGTGGAAGGTAAATATTCTGCACAGGATGTTACCACTTTGAGTCAAGTTGGAAATTTTCGTTATGTGTTGGGTTCCGTCGAGCGGTCCGGGTATGATATTCGGGCTATGGCGGTTAACCCGATGTTGGCAGAACATAATTATCAGATTATAACTGGGGCACAGATTTTACGCAGCGATACCTCTGTCTCTAGTGATACGGATTTTAAGAATTTTTAAATTAATGTTTAATTTAAAGGCGAGAAGTTTCGTGAGCATTATGATCGTGGTTGCTTTTAGCGCGTTATTACTGCGCCTGGGGATTCATAAAATTATTATTTATAATATACAACAGAACCAGTATTTGGCGCAAGGCAACCTTAAACTTTTTTCTACGGCTTTAGAAAATTATGCTAAGGATAATCAGCTTGCCTATCCTGTAAATATTAAACAACTTACAGAAGGTAATCCGGTGTATTTAGAGAAAGATTATTTAGCGGTATCGGCCATCAGGGGCTATGAGTATGATTGCCAGCGCCTTGATAAACTGGGCTATAATTGTTCAGCCACTCCCGTTAATTGTCAGCTAACCGGAAGAGTAATTTATACTGTTTCTACCGGTGGATTGATTATTACTCAAAGTTGTGAAGGAAAAAATAAACTGGGGAATTAAATTTAAATGAAAAATATTTTTTCTAAAATGAAATTATCTAAAACTAAAGAAAGATTTAGTTTTGGGTTGGATATTGGCACGCAGTCAATTAAGTGCGTAAAATTAAAAGTCAATGGTAGTGGTAGTGAATTGGTGGGGTTTGATCTACAAGAGAGCCAACTGGACCCTACGGAGATTATTAAAAGAATTAAACATACCCAAGGAGCGGACCTGGTAAATATTTCTTTTTGCGGGGCCTCGACTATTATCCGTTATGTAAATTTTTTAAAAATGAGTAAAGTTGAATTAAAAGGAGCACTTAAATTTGAAGCTCAGAAACATATTCCTTTCTCAGTGGAAGAGGTTTATCTGGATGCTGAAATCCTAAAGGATGACTTGCCGGAGAATAAGATGCTGGTTTTGATCGCGGCGATAAAAAAAGAGTTAATCTCACAAAGGATTAAGGTTTTAGAAAATGCTGGATTAAGGAGTAGTATTATTGATATTGATTCATTAGCCCTGGTTAATGCTTTTAATTTTAATTATCCTAAAACGGATCTTGCGGAGTATAAAACTATCTGCCTTTTAAATATTGGCTCAACCATCACTAATGTTAATATTCTGGATAATGGAGTAGTGCGTTTAAGCCGCGATATCCATTCTGGCGGGGCTAATTTTACCAAGAAACTGATGGATATCTTTGAGGTTGACTTTAATGCCGCCGAGGAGCTTAAAATTAACCCTCCGCCTGATAAAGTCGCCAAGATTAATAGTTGTGTAGAAAGCGTACTTACCGATTTAGCTGCGGAGATACGCACTTCATTTGATTATTATGAAAGTCAGAATACCGCTAATGTGGTTAAAATATTTTTAAGCGGCGGCGCCAGCAAAATAAACGGATTAAAAGAAATGCTAGCTACTTGTTTAGGTATACCGGTTGATTGTTGGGATCCTTTTAAGCAGATTAAGATTGCGGATACTATTGATGCGCAGGAATTAAATAAATTTTCTAGCCAATTTAATGTTGCTGTGGGATTAGCTTTACGATAAAAAAATGATTGAGATAAATTTATTGCCAGAAGAGTTACGTGTAAAGTCAAAAACAAAAAGCGTGGAGTATGAAGCTGTCGCCAAGCAGTCAACATTTGGCCAGGACCAGCTATTTATTTATGCCATTCCGGTAATGTTGATATTATTTATTTTAGTGCATTTTTATTTTGCCGCACTTTTGATATCTAAAAATGGCCAG
Organism: uncultured Planctomycetales bacterium; assembly: GCA_964359035.1. GTDB lineage: Bacteria > Omnitrophota > Gorgyraeia > Gygaellales > Profunditerraquicolaceae > UBA6249. Next base: position 1,471 of record CAYHRM010000126.1, on the reverse strand, counting down.
TTGGTCGCTTTTAATCGGAAATGGCTGGATTTAGTCGTGCAGAAAAAGGCGTTGGATGAATTTAATTCTGAGTTTTCTACTATCTCAAAAGATGCCAGCCTCCTGCAGCAATTAAGTCAACAAAGGATTCTTTGGGGGCAGAAATTAAATGAATTAAGTTTAAAATTACCGGCCGGAGTTTGGTTTAGTGAGATCTTGTTGAATAATAATAATCTCACGATTAGGGGATCGGTTATTTCTTTGCAGAAAGAGGAAGTTGGTTTGATTAATAAATTATTGGATACCTTAAAGATTCAACCGGAGTTTGTTAAAGATTTTTCTAGCTTTGAATTAAGTAACGTGCAGCAAAGAAGCCTCGGCGGTTATGATATTGCAGATTTTGTCCTGGTGGGGGCCTTGAAACCTAGATGAACCTGATGAATATACAATTAAATCAGCAAAAGAAAATATTAATTGTGATATTTTTTGTGCTGATTATTTTTGTGGATACCAGTTATATTCTTAAGGCGCAGCGAGCCGGGCTAAAAAGCTTGGATCCGAAGATTTCCAAATTAAATACAGATCTAGTAAATTTAAATCTTGGTTTGGAAAATATGCGTTTAGCTAAAAATAAGCCGGGTTTGGCAACGCAGAAGAAAATTATGCGGTCCTCTAAGATTATTCGCGAGAATCAGATTTCGGAGCTTTTGCAGGAAATTTCAAATGCGGCAAATAAGTTTAATGTTAAAATTGCTCAGATTAGCCCTAGCCGGCAAGTGCAAAGTGGTAAAACTGCTATTGGCCAGGATAAACTCACGCCGATGTTGATTAATTTGGACCTGGTCTCGGATTATCATAACTTAGGTAGATTTATTCAAAGCCTGGAGAATTCGTCGTTTTTCATCGGGGTGCAGGAACTGGAGATTTCCGCGCAGCTGCCGGATTATATGAAACAAAAAATTAAATTAGTGTTAAAAACATATGTTACTAAATAAAAAATTATTAATTTTCTTATTGTTATCAGGGTTAATGTTGCCTTTGGCTTTTGGGCAAGAAGATTTTACCTATGATGCTAAGGGCAAGCGCAATCCTTTTATCCCATTAGTTACACTTGAAGGAAGATTGCTTAAATTAGATAGAGCGCAGGATACGACGCCGGAAGGCTTGGCGATTGAAGGAATTATTTATGATAAATTTGGCCGTTCTTTTGCCATCGTTAATACCAATGTCGTCGGGGTTGGGGACGTCGTCGGTGATTATCAGGTTTTAAAAATCCAAGAAAATAAAGTTATTTTTATTAAAGATGGCGAACCTTTAGAGATAGAATTAACCAAGGAGGATGCACAGTGAAAAAACTTTTATTAGTTTTTATCTTCACTTTTTATGTTTATGCTTATGCCGCAGATGTGCAAGATGTTTTGGTTCAACAGCCTAGTACTCCGGCGGCTCAAGTACAACTAGCAGAGGTTCCGGTTGTGCCTGTAAATACTGA
>CAYHRM010000125.1:0-3389 GCA_964359035.1 uncultured Planctomycetales bacterium | reverse complement strand
GAAGCCATAATTCCGGCCATAGTAGGATTAGTCAACACAGAGATATAAGATAAATGTGCTTTATGATGATATGACAAAGCAGCGCAGGTTTTAGCCATCTGCATCAAACTATACAAGCCCTCATACATCCGGGCCCCTCCGCCTGAACCAGAAACAATAATCATGGGAAGCTTGTTCTTTGTGGCATACTCAATCGCTCGAGTAATTTTCTCTCCCACCACTGAACCCATCGACCCCATAATAAAACGCGAATCAGTTACCGCCACTACCGCCGATTGAGAATTAATCTTACCTTCACCGGATATGACAGCATCCTTTAATCCGGTTACATCTTGATCCTGTTTTAATTTATCTTTATAAGTCTTAGGCCCCTTAAAATCAAGCGGATCTGCTGAAACCATATCCTTATCGAATTCACTAAAAGTATCCTTATCAAATAATAGGCTTATTCTTTCATGCGCGGTCAAACCAAAATGATAATTACATTTAGGACAAACCCTGGAATTCTCCTCCAATGTTTTATTATAAAGGGTCTCAGAGCATTCCTCGCATTTTGTCCATAGACCATCAGGAATTTCTTTTTTCTTTAAACGGACAATGGTATATTTCGGTTTACCAAATAATGCCACAGCTATTCCTTTTCGATTTTGTTTACCACTAAGCCAGAAAGTACCTTAGGATAAAAATAGGTGGATTTGGGAGGCATCTTATTACCACTGGTAGCAATATTAATAATCTGCTGAATTTTTACCGGATTTAAGAAAAACGCGACGTTTAAAGGATCACTATCAACCTGTTCCATTAATTCATAGGGGTCCGGGCTATATTTTATTGCCGGTAGATTATTTAAATCAAAGTTGAGGATATTTTTCAATACCAAATAATTAAGAATCGCCACATCCAGCGCCCGGTACTCTTTAGGCTTATCCGCGATCAACTTATCCAGCATCTTGACATTCTTTAAACGTAAAAGAAAATACTTTTTATCTTTATATAATCCTAACAAATGCTCCGCGCAGCCAGCTTTCTCCATCAAAAAGAAAAAACGTGTCCGATCTTTTAATTGATCAATATCAAAATACTCTTTAGCCTTAACCATAAAATCATTTAAATCCAATCGTGCATCTAATTTAAGTAAACGATGGATAGGCAAAATAGACAGCCCCCGATAATCGGTATTGGTAAAATACGCCAAACAATAATTAAAATCTTCTTCGCCAGTGAATTGTGCACCCAATTTTTCACGCATTAGATCACGATAGGCGCAAGAGACCTCATAACGATGATGCCCATCGGCAATAAACATATTCTCACCATTCATACTCGATTCAATGACCTTAAGCACATCCGGATCATTCAAACGCCATAATTTATGAACAGTTTTTTCATCATCGCTAACTTCAATAAAAGCCTTCAAAGAACCAAGATCCTTCTGAAAAATACGCTGAATAATACGTTTCTTATCCAGAAAAATTATAAAAATTGGGCTAAGATTGGCTCTCACCTGCTTAACCAGCTTAAACCGATCCAATTTTGCGGCGTTATGAGTATTTTCATGCCCAAAAACAGCAGAGCTTTTTTCATCACCCAGCCTAAGTAGAGAAATAAAACCTAAACGCGTTTTTTTCTCACCTCGAATAACATATTGCTGGCTATAAAAATATACCGCTGGCTGCTCATCCTGAATAAGTACGCCTTCTTTAAGCCAGGCGCGAAATATCTGTCCTGCCCGGCGGTATTTATCATCTAGGGGAGAATCTTTAGCTAAGAGTATGTGAATAAAATTATGCAGTGAACGCTCATGAAAAATATCCTGAGTCGAAGGAGAGATTACATCGTATGGCGGGCAAACCACATGCTTAAAATCCTTGATAATCTCCGGATTATAGACTACTGCCTTAAAAGCTTTGGTTTTACTCATAAATTATCTACGCGAAAAAACACTGTTTTTACTCCTGAGGAAATATATTATCATAAAATATACCAAAAACAATAAATTAAAAATATATCTACTTACTTCTGTCCCGGACAACCGGAACATCCATTATGCGCCTTAGGACAAGCAGTAGTCGGAGCGCTTGGTGGCGTCTTACTAGCCTTCTTATAATCTGTAGCGTAAAACCCTGCCCCCTTAAAAATAAACCCCGCCGTGCTGCTAATTAATTTTTTTAATTTTTTACCACATTCCGGGCATTTAGTTTTAGGCTTTGCAGTTATGCTCTGTAAAATTTCAAATTTATGTTTACAGGATAAACATTCATATTCATATGTCGGCATATTTTCCTTTTAATCTCCAAAATTAATCCTAACGAAATGATTTCTTAAACTTATCCGTAAAGCTTTCCTTGGATCCCAAATCCTCGCCACTCAGATGAGCAAACTCCTCGATTAATTGCTTCTGTTGCGCAGTTAATCTGGTAGGAATTTCAATATCAACCTTAACTAATTCATCACCAATCTCCCGAGAATGCAAGTCTGGCATTCCTTTACCCTTAAGGCGAAAAGTTTTTCCACATTGAGTGCCCGCTGGTATTTTCATCATTATTTTCCCATCTAAAGCCGAAACCTCAACCTCGCCACCCAAAATAGCTTTAGCCAAACTTATATTTACCGACGTAGCAATATCATTATTATGCCTCTGAAAGATCTCATGCTCTCTCACCTCAATAACTACATATAAATCCCCACGGCTATTAATACCCGCTTCGCCTTCTGCGCGGACTCGTAACTGAGAACCATTGTCAACTCCAGCCGGTAGCTTAACTTTTATCTTTTTAGTAACTTTGACCCTGCCTTCCCCCCGGCAATCCGGACAAGCGGTTCCTATAATTGAACCCTCTCCTCCGCAACGCGAACAAGTTTGAGCCATCTGAAAAAAACCATTTGAGACGACTGTTTTACCTGCTCCTCTACATTGAGAACAAACCGTCTTCTTAGAACCGGGTTTAGCGCCGCTACCTGAACAAACCGCACAACTTTCATAACGTGGCACGGTAATAATTTTTTCTACCCCAGTGAATGCTTCTTCTAACGAAATTTCAATAGCAATCTGTAAATCCCTGCCGCGCCTCCTGGCAGTACTAGACCTTGATTGCCTTGAGCCAGAGATATCAAACCCCATTTCACCAAATAACTCTTCAAAAATACTCCCTGAACCCCCAGACCCACCACCCATTTCCTTAAAAATACTACTAAAATCCGCGCCCCTAAAAATATCCTCTTGAGCATATTTCTGATCAATACCAGAATGTCCGTATTGATCATAAAGATCACGTTTAGCAGAGTCTGAAAGCACAGCATAGGCTTCGGAAATCCCCTTGAATTTTTCCTCTGCAGCTTTCTTTTCTTCCGCCGGCACGCGATCAGGATGAAATTTAAGCGCCATCTCA
>CAYHRM010000124.1:0-3416 GCA_964359035.1 uncultured Planctomycetales bacterium | reverse complement strand
TGCGGGAGTAGTTCAGTGGTAGAACAATAGCCTTCCAAGCTATGAATGGGGGTTCGATTCCCCTCTCCCGCTTATAAGATTATGGACAATAATATAAAAGAAATATTACCTAGTTTAATAGAAAATGCAGCTGTATTGGTGTTGTATTTAGACCAAAGTGGCTTGGTCGCTCTTTGTAATAAGAAGACCGAAAGCATCGTTGGCCTTAAATGTGCGCAGATTATCGGCAAGAACTGGCTGGAGGTGTTGTTCAGAGATACAAATAATACCATAAAAAGAGACATGTTTAAGGCAGTGCTTGATGATGCTTTGACCTATAAAAGGACAAAGGACTTTGAGTGCCACCTTTTAGACGATCAAGGAAGCTCGCGTTTGATCTCTTGGAATATCACTCCGATTTTTGATAAAAATAATTTGATTCAGGGAACTGCTCTTTTTGGGCAGGATATTACTGAAATTCAGGAGCGTGAAAATTCAGCCAAGAAAATTGATGATTCTTTAAAAAATATTATTTCTAGTATTAATGAATACGCTTTATATGTTATTAATTTAGATGGACTGATTACTTACTTTGGAATGGGTTGCGAAACGATGTTTGGCTTTAATAAATCAGAAATTGTTTTTAAGCATGCCAGCATTTTACATGATATTAATAAAGGTGCATCTGAGCTTGGCCTGATTTTAGAGCGTGTGCGCTTGTTTGGTAAATATGAATTAGAATTAGAGCTGTTTACTAAGGCGGGTGTAGGTATTCCAGTGAGATTAACGGTTAATCAGTTTCTTGATGCTAATAGCAAGTTAAGCGGTTATATATTTATTGCTAAAGATATAACGGAAACAAGAAAGTTGGAATATCAGGTTTTTCAGGCTGAAAAATTAGCCGCATTGGGGCAGCTTTCTGCTGGCATGGCTCATGAAATTAATAATCCTCTTTTTGTGATCTCCGGAAGGCTAGAGATGCTAAAAGAAGAAAAACTTAATTCAAAGATCAAAGAGACAATTGATTTAATTGAATCGCAACTTAATCGTATACGTAAGCTGGTTGATCGATTCTTAAAGTTTGCTCGTAAATCAACTCCGAGCCTAGAGGCAAGTAGTATCGATGAAATTATTGAATCAGTTCTGCCCATGGTGCGCTATAATAAATCGCTTTCTGATAAAGTTAAAATTGAAAAATATTTTGAAAAAAATATGCCAAAAATCATGGCTGATGTTGATCAGATCCAAGAAGTTTTTCTGAATATTATTATTAATGCTTATCATGCCATGCCGGATGGTGGAGTAATTAAAATTGTTACGAGCAATTTTCAGAATCTTTATGCGCAGATTCAAATCATTGACTCAGGGGTTGGTATCCCTGAGTCTAATTTTAAAAATATTTTTATGCCATTTTTTTCAACTAAAAATCAAGGTACTGGGTTAGGGCTATCGATTTGCCATAACATTATTAAGAATCATAATGGCTCTATTGAATTAGAAAGTCAGGTCAATCGAGGAACAACTTTTACCATTAAATTGCCTTTTATTTAAAGGAGGTAACTGTGCTTTATAAAATTTTGATTGTTGATGATGAAATGCCGGTCAGTGACCTGCTAAAAGATTTATTAAAAAAAGAGGATTGTCTGCCGGTTACTTGTGGCAGTGGGGAAGAGGCATTAGCAATACTTAAAAATGAGACTTTTGATGTTGTATTATTAGATATCAAGCTTCCGGGAATGAGTGGTTTGGAAGTACTTAAGGAAATAAGGCTAAGGTATGCAAGTTTACCGGTAGTGATGATCACGGGTTTTGGATTTGATGAAGAATTGATTGATAAAAGCAAACAGTTTGGTTGCTGCGGTTATATCGGCAAAAATATGCCCGTGGCTCAAATTATTGTTACCTTTAAGCAATTTGTTAAAGAGGCCAAAGAAAAAGGTAGTTCTTAATGAGTGAAGAATTTTTGAAACCGGTTTTTATTGATGCTTTCGATTTGGATGATGCCTGGTTTCAATGTTTGTCGGCGATTTTAGATAAAGGGCATCTGTATACGATTACTCGGGGTAGTTATGAAGGGCAAAAGAGGCTGGAATTTGATTTTGTATCTGTCCGGGTACGTAAACCTAGCCATCAGATTATTCCTATAATTCCAGCAGGTATGAGTATCCCCGCTCCTACAGATATGGATTATATTCAAGGGTATCTTAGTTATCTGCTTACTGGGGCTAAAACTAAAACTGAGGATTATACTTATGGGGAGAGATTAGTTGATCCTAAGGTTAAGATTAAACAAAATTTAAATGGCCAGGAGTTGATTTCAGAGATGCCTTTAGATGTTAATCAAATAGAAGAAGTAATTAAAATGTATAAGGAAAAAGGTTCAGGAACTAATCAGGCGGTTATGGAGATTGGTATGCCTTCAGATATAAAATTAATTGATCCGCCTTGCTTAAGGTTAATTGATACTCGGGTGCGATATGGAAAATTACATTTTATACTTTATTTTCGTTCTTGGGATCTTTGGGGTGGTTTTCCCTCAAATCTAGGTGGTTTACAATTAGTAAAACAATATATGGCTGAAGAGATCGGGGTCAAAGATGGAGAAATTATCGCGGTAAGCAAGGGCCTGCATCTTTATGATTATGCTTGGGAGTTGGCCATGTTAAGAACGAATAAAAAGAGGGATTTTAAATTAGATTATGTCTAAGCTGCGCATCGCGATATTAGGAGATGGTGGGTGGGGGACAACATTGGCCGTATTGCTTTCTAATAAAGGCTATTCGGTTACGCTTTGGGGTGCTTTTGCTGAGTATACTAAAAAGATGGTTCAAACTCGGCTTAATCCTAAATTTCTTCCGGGAATAAAAATTCCTGCTCAAATAGAGATAACGAGCAATATTAAAATTGCGGTGCAAGACAAAGAAATTATTGTGTTGGCGATTCCTTCTCAGTATACCAGGTTAACATTAAAAAAAATCGCAAGTAGCTTTGCTAAAAAAACTATTTTTTTAAGCGTGACCAAGGGGATTGAGATAAATTCTGCGCAAAGAATCTCCGAGATTATTCGTGCAGAACTTGGTTCGGTTAAGTTAGCCGTTTTATCCGGGCCAACGATTGCCAGTGAGGTAGCTAAAGGCGTTCCCACCACTGCGGTGGTTGCCTCAGTTGATAAGAGAATACGTAAAACTATCCAAACAGTATTTAGTACTAAAAGATTTCGCGTGTATACTAATTCGGATGTGATTGGCGTTGAATTAGGTGGCAGCTTAAAGAATGTTATTGCCATTGCTTGTGGCGTGTCTGATGGATTAGGATTTGGAACCAACACTAAAGCCGCTATTCTTACCCGAGGACTGGCCGAGATCTCTAGATTAGGTAAAGCGATGGGTGCAAAACTAGAGACTTTCAGCGGGATAAGCGGTTTAGGGGATCTGGTT
>CAYHRM010000123.1:0-3565 GCA_964359035.1 uncultured Planctomycetales bacterium | reverse complement strand
TCGGATTACCCAGGAGCTCTTAACAAACATGGCTAAACATTCTGGAGCTAAAAATGTAGAATTAAAATTGGAACAAAAATTTAACAGCGTAGAATTATTTTATATGGATGATGGCCAGGGGTTTGATTATAATGCTGTAACTAAATTTTCTTTTCGGCGTAAAGAGGATAAATTAAGGTTTGGACTTTTAGGTTTGCAGGAAAGAGTCCAGTTGTTGGATGGGCGGATGCAGATAAACTCTAGCGTGGGCAAAGGCACAAGTATTTATGTAACGTTGCCGCTTTAATAAGTTGTTATATCCGCGAGAGCGAGGAAATAAAATATGGCGATAAGAATTGTAATTGTGGATGACCATGATATTATTCGCGCTGGGATAAAAAGCGTACTTAAGCCGCATGCTGAATATGAAGTTTGTGCGGAGGCGGAAAATGGGGATCAGGCTTTGGAATGCGTGGAAAAATTTAAACCGGATATTTTACTGCTGGACATTTCCATGCCTAAGATTAGCGGTTTGGATATAATTTCGCGCATCAAGCGCGTTTCGCCGCAGACAAAAATTATTATTATTTCCGTGTATAAGTTGGGGGCGTATGTTTTAAAAGCTTTGCGTCAGGGGGTTAGCGGTTATTTAAATAAAGATAATGTGGCGGAGGAATTAATTTTAGCTTTAAGACGCGTAGCCACGGGTAAAGTTTATTTAGGAGAAGCAATTTCGGAATATTTGGCGGATTTGGTGAAAGAGCCGAAAGATAAAATTGAAGCAGCAGCAACCTTAAATGAGCGAGAAAGTGATATCTTGCGCTTGGTGGTGGAAGGCAAAACGGCTAAAGAAATTGCGGAAGTCTTATTCATCAGCCGTAGGACAGTGGAAAATTATAAAAATAGCATACTAAAGAAGTTAAATTTACATAAGACTAGTGACTTGATTAAATACTCTTTAGAGCATAAACTTCTTGGTGCTTAAGATTGGAAATGTCCACTCTGAAATGTCCAATGTGGATTTACACGGGAATAACGAAAAGTTATCAACAGGGTAGTGTGGGTTTAAACCCGCACTACGGAAATGGAAGAAAGAGTAGAATGTGCAATAAAAACGGGTAGTTTGGCTATTGATATAACTTATGATAAATAGTATATTCTCCCTAGAGACAACAGAAGAGACAAAAGAGGATGAAATGAATAAATATACTCTGGGCATAATTTTGGGGTTTTTAGGTGCGGGATTGAATCTGCCGGCGTATGCTAATCAGGTTTTAGAGCAGTCGCCGGTTATTTTTGAATATAGTTTGACTGGACCGGCGGTGATAGAATCAGCGCCAATTGTGGCTACAGGAATAATCAAGAGTGTTTCTGTTTCAGCAGAATCTGTGGGCCAAGTAAGCTTAGAAGTTAGTACTAATGGCGGCAATACTTATACAAAAATAATTAATGGCTTGCCACTTGCGGATGGATTTATTCCGGGCAATCAATTACGTCTTAAGGCAAATATTGGTTCGGAGAGCAGCTTAAAAAAATTAACTATTGGCTATACTGATTCATCTGGGGTTCAAAAATTGTATCGCAATCCCGATTTAGCAAGCTATAAATACCATAAAGAAATAAATATTTCCGGAGGCAGCCAGGAGGTGTTTAATTATCCGCTGCATTTAAATTTAAGCCGGCCGGATATTTATTTTACCGCCGCGGATGGGCAAACTCCGCTGTATTATTATTTAGATTCTTCGTCTGCGGCTCAGAATGATAGTCTTGCTTGTTATGTTAAGGTCCCGCAAATCCCTAAAGAAGGGGCAATGATTTATTTGTATTACGGCGTGATTGCCGCGTCGCCGCAGCCTGCACTGAGCGAAGCGAAAGTGGCTCCTCGCAATGACGTCATTGCGAGCCCGCCACTGAATCAATGGCGGGCGAAGCAATCTCAATATAATGATGGCAGTAAAGTTTTTCCATTTTTTGATGATTTTAATGGCGCAGTTTTAAATGCAGAAAAATGGGAAATAGTTCCTGGGTTAAAAAAAGAATATACTGTTAAAGATGGATCTTTGCAACTTAAAGATGGCGTAATTCTTTCGCGAAATTTTAAATCTAAACAAATGAGCTTAGAATTTAAAGCTATGGCCGAGGAAAATGCTGGAATTCAGGTAGTCGTGCGTTCAAAGATTCCCGCGCAGGGAGTATCTTTTTATGAACAAATAGTTTACTCTTCAAATTATCCGGGAGCAGAGCATACGATTGCGATTAATAACATTGCTAAGCTTAATGTAAGTAAACCCATACAATCGCTTACCTATTATATGTATAAGGCAGTGATCAATGCGACAGGCATTCTTTTTGAAAGATACAGCCAAATTCAACAGGAAAAACAGGCAGAGATAAAATTTTTGGATGTGGGAAATTTTACCGAAGGTTATATTGGTTTAAAAGCGGATGCGGCGGTGTTTAATGCCGGCAGTGTTTATTTTGATTGGATTAGAGCCAGGCCGTATGTTGAGGTCGAGCCTGTAGCTGAGGGGATGCGATGAGTGGACTAAGAGAAAAAATAATTAAGATGATGAAGAGAGTTATGAGAATTAAGTGTTGTGTCCCCGGAATTATTCTTGTTTTGGTTGTCTCGGGCAGATGTTTTGGCGCAGGCCTGGAGGTTGATCCTGGTGAAATTTATCTAGAAGAAGTTTCTCTTGGTAAATCGATAGCGGTCTCTGCCCTAGGTGGAGAGAAGATGAAGTTAATTATAAAAAATAAAGGTGCATCCGCTTGCACTTATAGTATAAATATTTTACGTTGCGCGCAAACTACCGCTACGCTTAAAGAAGGCTATATGGATATTCCGGATAGCGCTTGGATATATCCTGAGAATAAAGAAATTCAGATTTCAGGAAATAGCGCCAAAGGGGCAGAGCTTTATATAAAAATACCCAAAAAGAAAGAATACAATAATAAAAAATATCAAGCGGTAATTGAAGTAAAGAGTAAAAAGAATAAGCCAGAGGAGCTTTTTGTTTTGGCCTGTCAGTTGAAGATTTGCTTTTCTATCAAGGAGGAGATACAATGAAAAAACTAGCCTATTTAAAAATGGTCGCTGTCTCTATCTATATGACGAGCGCTTTCTGTTTTCTGTTTTTATCGCACGCCTACGCAGGCGCATCCATTACCTTAACAGGAGGGGGCTGGGACTTGGTGGCAAAGGGCGCTTCAAGCGAGTCAACTTCTGCCGCTAATGCCTGGACAATAACCAATGACTCCGGCGGCCAGGAAGATGTGCTGATAAAAGTCACCGGAGGCAGCCCCTGGGTGGCATCGACTGACGGGACTCAAATCGCCGACAAATTTGTCCTCAGGAAAGACAACAGCTCAGGCCAAATTATTACCGGGACGGACGCGAATCTGGTTACAAGCCTGGCAAAGAATGGCACACATTCATTCGGCTTATATTTTAAGGCGCCGCCTACCGGCTCAGAAGAGGGGGCGCACACCTTAACCGTAACCCTGACTGCCACGAATTGGCAATTGCTGTGCGGAGACCCCTTTCCCATTAACCATGTTGCCGGCGATATTTCGCCCTCTACCG
>CAYHRM010000122.1:0-3602 GCA_964359035.1 uncultured Planctomycetales bacterium | reverse complement strand
GGAGTGTGCCGATTTCATTATTCGCATGCATAATACTTACTAAAATAGTTTTATCAGTAATCGCTTTTTTTAAATCTTCAACCGAAACCAAACCGTCTTTATCTACTCCCAAATAAGTAACCTTAAAACCTTTTTTTTCTAAAAATTTCGCTGGCTCACTAATCGCATGATGCTCAATCACCGAAGTAATAATATGATTACCTTTTTTTTCTAAAGCGTAAGCAACCCCTAAAAGCGCAGCATTATCTGACTCTGTACCACCGGAAGTAAAAATAATCTCCTCGGGACGGGCGCCAATAAAATCTGCCAGTGTTTGGCGACTATCCTCTAAAGCTTTTTTAGCTTCTTGGCCATAAGCATGCAAACTAGAAGGATTGCCAAACCTCTCGAAAAAATATGGCTCCATCGCCGCAATTACTTGCGGATCAGTAGGAGTAGTGGCAGCATAATCTAAATACACTTTTTTCATCGATTAATTACCTCATTTAAGCTTCCCGTACGGTATCCTTCTAAATCTAAAGTTATATAATTATATCCTAAAGCTTTTAATCTCTTAACTATCTTCTCGCGGCTACCTAATAATCGCTGCAGATTACTTTTATTTACTTCGATTCTACAAAGACCATTATAATGACGCAAGCGCACCTGATCAAAGCCTAAGCTATTTAAATATTCCTCCGCCTGATCAATACGTTTAAGCAAAGTGGCGGTAATTTTAACCCCATAAGGAATCCGAGAAGCCAAACAGGCCAAGCTCGGCTTATTCCAACTAGTCAAACCTAATTTTTTACTTAAACTACGAATATCCTCTTTATTGAAACCCGCTTGAATTAAAGGGGATTTTATTTTAAGTTCACACTTAGCTACCGTTCCCGGTCGATAATCCTGTTTATCTGAAAGATTGCTCGCCTCTAAAACAAAGTTTAATTTATTTTGCTTAGCAATTGTTAGTAATCTTGAAAAAAGTTCTTTTTTACAATAATAACAACGCTTAAGCGGATTAGCCGTAAATTTTTTATTATTCAGTTCACCGGTACGGATTACTTTAAGTTTTGCGCCAATTTTCCCAGCCAATACTTTTGCCTTGGCTAGTTCACTCTTAGGATAAGTAGCCGAAACCGCAGTTACCGCCAAAACTTTATCCGCTGGCAAGATCAACGCACAAACTTTAAACAACAAAGCGCTATCCTGCCCCCCGGAAAACGCCACCAACACCGATTTATACTTTAAAATTATACGCTTAAGACAAGCAAATTTCTTCTGCAAATTACATCCCTTTTCTAACCCAAATTACATCCCTTTTCTAACCTGGTTAGATTATGTTAACTTGGTTAGATTTATAAAGCTACGACTTCTTTTATTTCCGGAACTTCCTGGCGCAGAATCTTTTCAATACCATTCTTTAAGGTCATTGAGCTCATCGGACAGCAGCCACAACTTCCCTTGAGCTTGAGCTTAACTACTCCATCCGCAGTCACCTCAATTAATTCTACATTTCCGCCATCAGCCATTAACATCGGCCTGACCTTATCTAATGCCTTTTCAATTCTCTCTCTCATTCTTTAACCCTCCATTAATTAAATTTGTTTTACTTTAACTAAATTTCTCGTTTAATTGTACCACCCTAAAAAATACCTGCAACTTAATTATTTTTTGACAAATAATGAAAAGCACTCAGCAGAGCTTTTGAGCCTTCACCTGCAGCAATCACAATCTGCTTCTCCGGAACATCGGTAACATCACCGGCAGCAAAAATTCCCGGAACATTGCTCTGATTATGTGAATCAACTTTTATTTCGTTTGATTCATTTTTTTCTATATTTTTAGCAAATCCAGAATTAGGAATCAGGCCAATCTCCACAAATACCCCCTGCACCGCTAGTTCTTTCTCTTGGTTTAGACTTTTTATCTTTATGCTTTTAACAAACTTATCCCCTAAAACGGCACTCACTGAAAAATTATTTAAAATCGTGGCATTAGTCGCTTCCTCAACTTTGCGACGCATAATTAGGTCTCCGGATAAACTTAAGGCATTATTGATGATGTAAATATGCTTGGCAATTTTGATCAACTGTAAAGTGGCATCCAATGCCGAGTTTCCTCCACCAATCACCGCCACTTCTTTCCCACTAAACAACGGCCCGTCGCAAGTGGCACAATAACTTAAACCGTGATTTTTAAATTCTTTTTCTCCGGCTACGCCTAACTCCTTAGATTTTTTACCGCTGGCGATAATCACAGTTTTGGCCTGATAACTTGCTTTGTTAGTTTTTAACTGAATAATTGTACCGGATTTTTCTAACTCCAGAACCTCTTCGTTTTCTTTAAGCAGCGTACCATATCCCAACATATGCTCCTGAAACTTTTGAGCCAATTCCGGACCGGTAATAAATTGATAGCCGGTATAATTTTCAATATCCCCGCTCCAAGCTGCCTGGCCACCAATATCCAAGCTAATCACTAAAAAATCTAATTTTTTCCTGGAAGCATAAACACTAGCGGTAATTCCCGCCGGACCGGCACCGATAATAATTAAATCATAAATCTTCATATCAATAATTTTATAACCCTAAAGCTAATTTAATTTTATCTTTATCAAAACCGATAATCATCTCCCCGTCGATATCCAACACCGGAACACCCATTTGCCCGGTTTTAGCCATCATTTCATCGGCGGCTAATTGATCGCCGGAAACATCCAGATTCTGAAACTCAATATTATTTTCTTTTAAGAATTGTTTGGCCCGAATACACCAGGGGCAAGTAGAAGTGCTATAAACTTTTACAGCTTTAGCCATGTGCAGACTCCTTTCTTAAATGATACAGGGCAAGATCAACAATTTCCTGAACCTCTAAAACAATTAAATGTTTGGGACCCGGCAGACTAGCTTCGGGATGATGTTTCTGGCCCTGATCTTGACCTAAATTCTTAAGCAATCTTTTAGCCAGGCGCGAAGTAATATTATCTTCCCAGGTTTTAATTATCTCCTGGCTAATCGAATCATCAGACATTTTTCTGGCTTTCCCTTTAAGACAGTAACCCATAAATTTATGTTCATCGACGGCACTAATGCTGATATGCGGATTACGTTTTATATTTTCACTGGTTACCCCATGATAAACATCCACCAAATAAATCTCACCCGCTGGATCAATTTTAACAATCGCTTTAGCTGAACTATGCGGAAACCCATCTTGATCAATAGAAGAGACGATCACAAAATCCTGAGTATGCAAAAATTCAATAATCGTGGGAAGAATTTCTTTCATTTTAGGCTTTGGGCAAATTTAGAACCAAATTCAAAACAGCTAGCTAATTCTGCAACATCCGGAACATATTTAAAAGATACTTGCGGCATAACCTGATCTCCTGCGCTATTTTTAAGCATCTCTTGCATTTCATTAGTTGCCCCACCGGCCCAACCGAAAGATCCAAAGAAACCTATTTTTCTATCTTTGGGTTTTAAACCCTTAACAATTTCTAAGAATGCGGCAATATTCGGCAACATATCATTGTCATGAGTAGAAGAACCAAAAAGAAATCCTTTAGCAGATAGCATCTGCGTAATTATTTCCGTACGATCACTTTTCCAGTTTCCATA
>CAYHRM010000121.1:0-3708 GCA_964359035.1 uncultured Planctomycetales bacterium | reverse complement strand
CTCAACTGGGAAAGTTAGCTAAAGATAAGGGAATTTATTTTCATACCGATGCCGTGCAAACCGTTGGGCACCTTCCCATCAATGTGGATGAACTTAATTTAGATCTTTTATCGCTTTCAGCCCATAAATTCTATGGACCCAAGGGGGTAGGGGCTTTGTATGTTCGTAAAGGTACGCGCTTAGAGACATTTATGCGTGGCGGGGATCAGGAAAAAGGCAGGCGCGCCTCTACACATAATATTACCGGGATAGTGGGTTTAGCTTGCGCCATTGAGCTTTGTAAGAATAAGATGGAGGGTGAAATTAAATTTCAGAGTGCCCTGCGCGATAGGTTGATTAAAGAGATTCCGGCTAGAATTCCTGAAGTGAGGCTTAATGGACATCCTAAAGAAAGATTGCCTAACAGTGTTAATTTTTCGATTAAATATATCGAAGGTGAATCTATGCTTTTAAGTTTGGATATGTTAGGCATTGCCTGTTCTACTGGATCTGCTTGTACTTCTAGTTCGCTTGAACCGTCCCATGTTTTATTGGCGATTGGTTTAGATCATGAGACGGCGCATGGTTCTCTGAGGATTACTCTGGGCCGTTTTACTCGCGAGAGTGAGATTGATTATCTTTTGGAAAAATTACCTCTGGTTGTACAAAAATTACGCGCCATGTCCCCGCTTTATGAAAAATAATTTACCTAAACTCGGTAAAATCCATCCGGATTTTTTTAATCAGCATATTTATGCTAAATTAGGAAAACCTGATAAATCTATTAGTGAGGGTACTTTATTAGTTACGGCTAATTCGCAAAAAGCGAAATCTATCGTTGTGGCTCTAGAGAAGGCTGGAATTCCTGCGAGTATTGTCGGCCAGGTTACGGCGCAGTCAAAAGGTATGCGTATTTTAGATGGGGATAAAAGCTATGAGCTTCAACATCCCAGAGTTGATCCTTTTTGGGGGAAGTTCGCAGAGTACTTAAATAAAAAATGAAAGAAAAAATACTCGATTATTTAAATAAAAAACATGACTATCTTTCCGGAGACCAGATTAGTAAACATCTAGGGATCAGCCGTCAGGGTTTATGGAAACATATCCAGGAGCTTAAGGATTCCGGCTATGAAATTGTCGCCGTTCCGCATTTAGGTTATCGACTGGAATCCTGCCCGGATCGGCTTTTTGTTTTTGAAGTTTCTCGTTCACTGGATACAAAATTTGTCGGCCGGAAGATTCATTATTTTGATTATTTGGCTTCCACAATGGATCTGGCTATGCAATTAGGTATGGAGGGTTCCGCCAGTGGTAGCATCGTGTTGGCGGAATCGCAGACTAAAGGCCGCGGCAGGTTGGGTAGAAGTTGGCTTTCACCTAAATACAAAGGAATTTATCTCTCTTTAATCTTGAGGCCTAAAATTTTACCTGCTGCTTGTCCGATATTAACTTTAATGAGCGCAGTTAGTATCTGTGAGGCAATAAAAATGGTTCTGGATTTGGATGTGCAGATTAAATGGCCTAATGATTTGCTTATCCATAATAAAAAGGTGGCGGGTATTTTGACGGAGATGAATGCGGAAGTGGATAAGGTGAATTTTGTAGTGATTGGTATGGGTTTAAATGTAAACAATGATAAGAAATCATTAATTCCCCAGGCGACTTCATTAAAAGAGCAGCAAGGCGCAGAAATAAATCGCGTGGTTTTACTGCAGGAGATTTTGCGTAGGTTAGAAAATAATTATTTTCTCTTGGAGGATAAGGGGCCGGCTGAGATTATTAATAAATGGCGCAATTTTACGCTTACCCTAGGCACGCGCGTTAAGGTTGATTATCAAAATAAACATATTGAAGGCCAGGCAATTGATATTGATATTGATGGCGCTTTGCTTATTCGTAAGGATTCTGGGTTAATGCAGAAGGTTTCTAGTGGTGATGTTAGTGCCTGTCGTTAATTGTAAACTATAAATAATAAATTGGTTGACAATTAAGCCACAAGCTTTATAATTATCGCATGTTTAGGATAAAGCTTTGGTTTTTTTTTATTATATTTTGGGCAATCTTTTCTCGTTTATCATTTTCTTCTGAAGCTAAACCGCAAGATCTTGAGCCGCTACTAATCACTAAGCAAAAACAGTTTATTTTAAATACTTACTCAATAGGCTCATCTGAAGCTGGTGCTTTTAATTATGAATCGTCGATTGAGACTTTAAGCAGCTTGCCAGTAGACTTACAAAGTCGTTCTTTAAGAAGTAGCATTCAAACTGATTTTTCTTTGCGTGGATCGACTTTTCAGCAAGTTTTAATTTTACTTAATGGCGTAAGAATAAATGACCCGCAGACCGCCCATCATAATTCTGATATTCCCTTTACTAAGAAAGATATTAAAAGAATAGAAGTGGTTCCCGGAGCAAATTCATCGCAATTCGGTTCAGATGCTATCGGCGGGGCAATTAATTTTGCTTTGGAAGCTCCCAGAGAGAGAAAAATATCCTGGGAGTCGGCTATGGGTAATAACCGTAATGGCTATGGAATATTTAGCATTAGTGATAAATTTAAGGATTTGGGATTAAGGTTTTCCGTTGAAGACGCCCAGTCTAGAGGTTTTCGTTATGATACGGATTTTAAAAAATTTACTACTTCCATGGCCGCTTATTGGCAGCTAGCGGATTTAAGCTGGGAAAATAATTTCGGATATCAAGATAAGGAATTTGGGGCCTATGATTTTTATACTCCGGGTTTAGGTTATGCTTCTTG
Source organism: uncultured Planctomycetales bacterium (assembly GCA_964359035.1). Lineage (GTDB taxonomy): Bacteria > Omnitrophota > Gorgyraeia > Gygaellales > Profunditerraquicolaceae > UBA6249. The sequence continues at coordinate 972 of CAYHRM010000121.1, read as the reverse complement.
GGAGAAGACTAAAACATATTTAGTAAGCAGTGGTTTCACTTTTAATCAAGGAGGATTATTAATCAAGCCGAATTTTTTATGGCGTAGACATTTTGATAAGTTTGCTTTAAATAGGGCAATAGCTAGTTTTAATCAGCACCGTACTGATGTTTATACGCCGAATATTTATTTGCAGAAAGAAATTGGCTGGCTGGGTAAGGCGGGCTTAGGCTTAGAGTGGGGACAGGAAAGAATTATTTCAACAAATTTAGGCAAACACAATCGTGAGCATAAAAATATATTTTTGGATGATAGTGTCAGTATTGGCCAAAACTGGGATCTAGGTTTTTCTTTTCGTTTTGATGATTTTTCTGATTTTAATAATGTTTATACTGGTTCTGCCAGCGCTAAATTTAAACTGACAGGCCAAGCAGCTTTTAATTTTGGGGTTTCAAGAAATATGCGTATTCCTTCATTTACTGAACTTTATTATAGCGATTCTACCACAAACGGAAGTTCTGATTTATCTGCTGAAAAAGCCTGGAATTATCAGTTAGGTTTTGAATATAAGCAGGATGAATTCTCTACGGGGCTGGTTTTATTTTTACGTCAGGAAGACCAGATGATTGATTGGGTTAGATCAGACCCTACTGGGAAATGGCAGGCCAGGAATTTTACCCGTGATGATGTCTTTGGTGTTGAATATTCATTACATAAACAGTTTAGTAAATTATTAGGTTTTGATGGCTATTACACTTATATAGATAAAAATATTGATAATCAGGGATACCAGTATAAGTATGGGCCTAATTATGCCCAGCATTTAGTAAATACTGTTTTTAATTTTCATCTACCCATCGGCCAGCAGGAGGTAGGATTTACTTATAAGAAGCGGCCTGCTAGAAACGGTTGGTTGTTGATGAATGTTGGGCTAAATTATAACTTAAATAAAAATTCCAAGATTTTTTTAAATTCGACAAATCTTTTAAATGT
>CAYHRM010000120.1:0-3733 GCA_964359035.1 uncultured Planctomycetales bacterium | reverse complement strand
ACACCTTCGCCGTCCCAAGATTGCCAACCTAAAGGTTGGCCTTGGGATACCCGTAATACTGAAAGCTCCATTGGCTAAAATCGACATTCGCTCGAAAACTACTAGAAACTTCTATGAAATAATCGATAACAAAAATTAACTTATAAGCTTTCTGGCTTTTGCTGGAGGCACAATTAGAAGATTTTCGGCAACGGTGTGCAGGGAATTGCGACGAACGATAGGCTTCGATCAGATATGTAAATACACCGGGAGTGAGTCGCAAGCCGCGAGCACATCGACGAAAATCTTCGTGCCGAAGCAAAAGACAGAAAGCTCGGAGTTAATTTATATTAAGAAATTAAGTTCCGTCGAGAAAAAACCTTGACGAGAGATTAATTTTAATCTATTATGATTTAATTATAAGGAGAACTGAAATGCTTATCAATGTTGGAATAATTGGTGCAACTGGTCATACCGGAGAGGTGTTGATTGAACTCCTGCTTAATCATCCGAATGTTAAAATCTCCCATCTTTATAATAGCGGCAAAAGCTCTTCTGGTGCGCAAGTTATCTCGGACATCTTTCCAAAATTTAAAAATCGGCTAGAGTTAATTTGTAAAAAACCGGATATGGTAGAGATTAAAAAAGATTGCGATTTAATCTTTTTGGCTTTGCCGCATACGGTCTCCATGAAATTTGTACCGAAGCTTTTAAGTTTAGGTAAAAAAGTTATTGATTTAAGCGCGGATTATCGGATTAAGAATGCTTCGGTTTATGAAAAATTCTATAAAGTAGCGCATCAGGATAAGGCCGGCTTAAAAGAGGCAATTTATGGATTACCCGAATTAAATCGGGCTAAAATAAAAACCGCCTCTCTTTTGGCAAATCCGGGCTGCTATCCGACTTGCGCGATTCTTTCACTTGCTCCGTTACTAGCATTAAATTTAGTGGATCCAGGGTCTATAATTATTGATGCTAAAAGTGGAATTAGCGGCGCGGGCAAGAAGTTGGAAAATGAATATTTATTTTCTGAAGTTCAGGGTGATTTTCGGGCATATAAAGTTAATGTGCATCAACATGCCCCGGAAATAAATCAGCTTCTTTCTAAAATATCCGGTAAAAGAGTTGAAGTAATATTTGTGCCGCATCTTTTACCGATTGAACGGGGTATCTTGGCGACGATTTATTTAAAGAAGACTTCTAATACTAAGTTAAAAGTAAAGAGCTTGGTAGAATTATATAAAAAGTTTTATAAGGGCGAACCTTTTATCCGGATTAAGCCTGAGGGCGTGTTTCCTAGAATCAAGGATGTCGCTAAAACTAATTTTTGCGATATTGGAATTAAGGATTTTGGGAAGAGCATTATTATTATTGGGGTAATCGATAATTTATTAAAGGGCGCTTCTGCTCAAGCAGTACAGAATATGAATATTATGTATAAACTGCCTGAGACTACTGGATTGTTATGAAAAAAACCTTAAAAGCAATTTTACCTAAAGGATTTAAGGCCAATGGCCTGTCCTGTGGATTAAAAAAATCCGGTAAGCCGGATTTGGCTTTAATTTATTCGCAGTTTCCGGCATTGGCGTCGGCTAAATTTACTACTAATAGTATTATTGCCGCTCCGTTGATCGTTTGTAAAAAACATTTAAAATCGGCCAAAAGATTCCAGGCGATATTGGTGAATAGCGGTAATGCCAATTGCTTTACGGGGAAATCCGGAATTAAAGATGCTCAGGCTGCGGCTGGTTACCTTGCTCGGGAATTAAAAATAGCCCAGAATAGTGTTTTGGTTAATTCTACGGGGATTATCGGTAAGCGGTTAGACGTAGGGAAAATTAAAAAAGGAGTTCGCCAATTAGTTTTGGGATTGTCTGGAGCTGGTATTCATAAGGCTAAAATGGCAATTATGACTACGGATACTTTTGCTAAAGAAGTGAGTGTGAGTTTAAAGATTAAGGCTCAGCCGGTACATCTTTGTGGAATTGCTAAAGGGGCAGGAATGATCGCTCCGAATATGGCCACGATGCTTTGTTTTATCATGACCGATGCAGCTATTACTCAGGCGGCTTTGAATAAGGCTTTAAAAGTGGCGGTAGAAAAATCATTTAACTGTATTTCGGTGGATGGTTGTATGAGTACGAATGATACGGTTTTGATTTTAGCTAATGCGGCCGCAGGTAATAAAGTTATTTCTTCAGGAGCAGATCTAGAAAAATTTTCGCAGGCATTAGAATCTCTTTGTTTAGATTTAGCCAAAATGGTCGTATCGGATGCTGAAGGGGCGACTAAGTTTATTCAGATTGATGTTTGTCAGGCAAAGCATGCGCAGGAGGCAAAGGCAATCGCACTGAGTATTGCCAATTCTGTACTTTTTAAGACCGCTGTTTTTGGCCAGAATCCAAATTTTGGGCGGGTGGCGGCGGCAGTTGGCGCAAGCGGTTTTAAAATTAAAGAGGAGCAGTTAAAAATGAAATTGGGTTCATTAAAAGGAAAACAAGTAAGGCTTACGGTAAGTTTGTCTCGGGGCAAGGCAAAATGTACAGTTTTTACCTCCGATCTAACTCCGGAGTATATAAAAATTAATGCAGCTTATAATTAAGTAGTTAAGGTTGAAAAGAAAGGACCAATGGAAGACGCAATTAGAAAAGCAGATGTTTTAATTGAGGCGTTACCTTATATTAAGAGGTTTCATAAAAAGGTAGTGATTATTAAGTATGGTGGAAGTATTTTGGGAGATGAAAAAATTCGCAATAGTATTTTAGAAGATATTGTATTTCTAAATTTTATGGGGTTGCGTCCGATTCTGGTACATGGAGGCGGGCCAAATATTAGCGAGCGTATGCGCGCAGCGGGTAAGAAGACGGAGTTTGTGGAAGGTATGCGTGTTACTGACGAGGAAACTCTGCAGTTGGTAGAGGAAGAATTGTTAGTGTTAAATGCGTTGATTGTAAAAGAGCTAAATGATCTGGGGGCTAAGGCGATCGGCTTAAATGGCAAAGATGATGATTTGATTCTGGTGGAGAAGAAAAAGACCAAAGCCGGTCAGATTGATATCGGTTTGGTTGGCCAGATTAAAGCGATTAATATTCAGCTTTTAGCGGATGAGTTAAAAAAGGATAAGGTGGTCGTAGTCTTGCCGATGGGCCGGGGGAAAGATAAAAAAATTTACAATATAAATGCTGATGAGGTAGCCTCAAGTATTGCCGCGAATATGCAGGCAGAGAAGTTTGTTTTATTGACTAATGTGAAAGGAATTATGCGTAATCCGGAAGATGCGCATTCATTTATATCTACTTTGACGGTTGATGAGGTAAGTGGATTAATTGAGAATAAGGTTATTCAGCAAGGAATGATTCCTAAGGTTGCTGCTTGTGTAGAGGCGTTAAATGGCGGGGTAAAAAAGACACATATTATTGATGCGCGCACGCCGCATGGCTTGCTTCTAGAGATTTTTACGGATCAGGGGATCGGAACTGAGATTATAAAATGAAGGTTGATGAAATTTTTAAAGTTTATAAAGATAATATTATGCCTACCTATAATAAGCTGCCGCTTATCTTTGTTAAAGGTAAAGGCTCCCGGCTTTGGGATATTAACGGTAAGCTTTATCTGGATTTTTTTCCGGGCTGGGGCGTGGGTAGTTTAGGCCACTGCCACCCAAAGGTAATGCAGGGGGTGAGGGATCAGATTAGTAAGTTGATCTTTGTGCCGAATAATTATTATCATCCTTTTCAGGCAAAATTAGCTAAAG
>CAYHRM010000119.1:0-3808 GCA_964359035.1 uncultured Planctomycetales bacterium | reverse complement strand
GAAGCGGATATTGTGGAGCTAACCTTAAGTGATGAATTTGAGCGGGGTATTGACTGGCAAAGGGTTTTTAGCGCGGCGGCCACGGATGGGCTGGCCTTTGCCGGGTATTTTCCCGCGGCCCTTACAGCTGCCTATCAAAAAATTTCAGTAGGGACTTTGGCAACCAATGATTATTCAGCAATTTTAAAATTTTTAAGTACTTATGGCAAGACTAATATTATTTCTCAGCCAAGAATTTCGGTGGTGAATAATGAAGAGGCTAATGTGATGGTTGGCGTGCGCGAGGCTTATATTACTCAGACGCAAAGCCAGGCCACCTCCACAACCGTAACTTCTGAAACGGTGGAGTTTATTGATGTGGGTGTAAAATTAAAAATTGTTCCTAAGATTGGCGCGGATGGTTTTATTACGATGAAACTTAAGCCGGAGGTGAGCTCGGTTAAAGAAACGATTACTACTGATTTGGGCAGCCGGATTCCGATAGTGCAGACGGCGCAGTCTGAAACTGTGGTAAAAGTTAAAGACGGAACGATGATTATGATCGCCGGAATGACCCGGATCGAAGATACAGATACTGTTAAGGGCTGGCCGGCAATATCGAAAATTCCAATTTTAGGTGTAATTTTTGGTTACCGTTCAAGTACGAAAAAGAGAACAGAGGTAATTATTTTTCTTACTCCGCACCTTTCCAGCGGTGATGTAGGTTTAAGAGGTGAAGAGATAATGAGAATATTACCGATGGAGCATTTGCCGGAGCATATACAGAGCAAAATAGCCAGAGATAAAGTCATTGATCATGGATTATATAATCCGGAAAAGATGAAGGATGAATTTGTGCAGAAACAGGCGATTGAAATGGCAACCGAAGAGACGGCCCAAAGAGCTGCGGAGAGAGTAGCGAAGATAGAAACGGATAAAGTATTAAAGAAAGAAGCGCTTGAAGCAGCTAAGAAAGCTGCGCAAGAAGCAGAAGAGGCAAAAAAGATAGATGAGAAATTAGCTAAATTGGCGGATAAGGCGGCAGATAAATCAGCAAAAGCAGCGCAGGAAGCGGCAAGGAAAGTTGCGCAAGAAGTAGACGCGGCAAAAAAAATAGAAGATAAAACTGCTCAGGCGGCGGATAGGGCAGTCGATAGATCATTAAAGTTGGCACAGGAGGAAGCCAAAAAGGCCGCTCAAGAAGCAGCTAAAGCTAAAATAGCATTAGAGAAAGCCGCTAAAGCGGCGGATAAAGCGGCAGATAAATCAACCAAAACAGCGCAGGAAGTGGTAAAGAAAGCGGTAAAGCAAGTTGCTAAGGCTGAGGTCAAGAAACCAATATTAAAAGAAACGGCTAAAGATTATTATCGAAAAGGATTGTGGGCTCAGGCTGAATCTGATCCGCAGGAGGCTATCCGCAATTTTATTAAAGCAACGGAGTTGGATCATAAATATTCTGCTGCTTATAATAGCTTAGGGGTTATTTATGAGCAGGAAGGAAAGCTGGGTAAAGCCGAAGAGATGTATTTAAAGGCGGTTACAGCTGATGTGCGTTATTATCCGGCCTATTCAAATTTAGCTTTATTTAATGAAGATCGTAAAGATTTTATGAAAGCTTTAGAGTATTGGCGTAAGCGTGTTTTATATGGTGATCCTGATAGCGTGTGGACTAAACAGGCCATGCAACGGGTTAAGGAGTTGGAAGAGTAGGGGAAGATTTTTATTGACAACTCCAAATATCTATGTAAAATGGAACTATGTATTCCAGATTAATAGAACCACCAAAAAATAAAAGCTTCTTTTTATTTGGGCCTCGCGGTACGGGCAAAACGACCTGGGTAAAATCTAAATTTCCTAAAGCACTTTATTTAGACCTTCTGGAAGCAGAGCTTTTTAATGACCTTTTGGCTAATCCTCAAAGGTTGGAGAATTTTATACCAAAGGATTTTAATGATTGGGTTGTTATTGATGAGATCCAGAGAATACCAGAGCTTTTGAATGAAACGCATCGGCTTATTGAGAAAAATAAATATAAATTTATTTTGACAGGTTCAAGCGCTCGAAAGATAAGAAGAAAAGGCGTCAACTTGTTGGCGGGGCGCGCTTTATCTTATCATTTGTATCCGCTTACTGCTGTTGAGCTTGGAAAAGATTTTAAGCTTTCCCATTCACTGGATTACGGCCAGCTTCCGTGTGTTTATACCGAAGAGAATCCTAAAGCCTACCTAGAGAGTTATGTTAGAACCTATCTTGAAGAAGAAATTCAATATGAAGGGCTTACCAGGAACTTAGGAGCATTTACTAGATTTTTAGAAACAGCTAGTTTTTCTCAAGGCTCTGTTTTAAATATTTCATCAGTCGCGCGTGATTGCAGTATTGAACGCAAAGTTGTTGAAAATTATTTTGCAATTTTAGAAGATTTACTTATTGCTTACCGGATTCCTATTTTTACTAAAAGGGCTAAAAGACGCCTAGTTGCCCATCCTAAGTTTTATTTTTTTGATGTTGGGCTCTATCGAACTTTAAGGCCAACAGGCCCTTTGGATGCGCCAGAAGCAATCGGAGGGCATGCTTTTGAAACCTTATTTTTGCAAGAGATTTTGGCAATTAATGCTTACCTGAGGCTAGGCTATAGTATGTTTTATTGGATGACGCCTACCAATATAGAAGTAGATTTTGTGCTCTATGGGAACAAGGGTATTAAAGCCTTTGAAGTAAAACGAACGGGCAAGATTTCAGGTTCTATGTTAAAAGGATTAAAGATGTTCCAAAAAGATTATCCAATGGCAAAGCTATATTTTATTTATGGCGGAGAGCGACGCTTGCGAGATGGTAATATTGAAATTATCCCCATAAAAGATGCTTTAAAGGAAATACCAGTAATGCTGTCTGAATAGCGTGTGGACTAAACAGGCCATGCAGCGGGTTAAAGAGTTGGAATAATAGCGGATAACTTGTAATGATAAATTTTAAAGAAAAAAAATTACTTTTAGCTTTTGTTTTTTTAATTTTACTGACGCTAGTTATTGGATTGGTGGGGATATTCCAGATCCAGGGGTTGGCTCGCAAAATTGAGGTTTTAGGCAAGAATAATTTAAGTTTAGAGTCCGCAGTTTTAGAGATGCGCATAAAAAATGCTAATTATGCTATGGGTATCCGCAACTATGTTTATTGGCGCTCAGCCCGATATTTGGGGGCGGTGCCGATGGTGGTAAGTGCAAATAAAATTTTTTTAGCCGGGGAAAGTTTTAAGCAACAATTAAAACTTTACCGTCAAAATGCTTATTTAAGCCAGCAAATAGAATGGGCCAGCCAGGCTGAGTCGGCTTTTGATGAAGTGTTTGTTCTAGGGAAAAAAATTATTCAGTTGGTTGATCAGGAGGCATCCGGCAAAGTTAGTGAAGTAGCCAATGGCTTGTTAATGAATTTTGAAAATCGGATTTATAAGATCGATGAATTTTTGGATAACTCGATGGGCAAATCTAATTTGGAGGAAGTAGCCCGGCAGATGGTTTTAGCCCGAGCGCACAAAGAGCGGGCGATTTTTTTCTTAAAGCTTAGCTTATTAATGGCATTAATTTTGGGGAGCTTAATTGCCTGGGCGGTTTACTGGCGCAGGAATAAAGAGCGGATTTACCGGCAGGATATTTTTAACCGGATGATTAATATTGAAGAGGATGAACGTAAGCGCCTATCGAATGCCGTGCATGATGAGATGGGCCAAGATTTAAGTGCTTTAAAAATTTATTTGGGGGTTATTCAGCAGGGTTTAGCAAGCGGGTCGCTTGATCTACAAGATAAAATTAATCAGTGCAAAGAGATTATCGTA
>CAYHRM010000118.1:0-3850 GCA_964359035.1 uncultured Planctomycetales bacterium | reverse complement strand
TTATAACTAGGAGAATCTTATGAGCATACCACAAAATCTTTTTTACACCAAAGATCATGAATGGGCGCGGATTGAGGGAAAAACTGCTTATGTCGGTATCACGGATTATGCCCAAAGCGCTTTAGGCGATATTACTTTTATCGAATTACCTAAGCCCGATGAAAAATTAGCGCAATCTAAATATTGCGCTACTGTAGAATCAGTTAAAGCCGCATCTGATGTGTACGCGCCTTTATCGGGTAGAGTTTTAGCGGTGAATGCGCAGTTAGTGGCGCATCCGGAGCTGATTAATCAATCTCCGTATGAAAAAGGATATTTTTTCTTAATGGAAATTACCGATGAAGCTGAAAAATTAAATCTGATGAATGTTTCTAGTTATCAAAGTTATTGTGAGGGGCTGGCTAAATGAATTTTGTTCCGCATACACAAGAAGATATAAAGCAGATGCTTTCGGTGATTGGAGTTAAAAGCATCCAAGAGCTTTTTAAAGATATTCCGGCAGCGCTGAGGCTGAAATCATTTAATCTGCCTAAGGGGAAATCTGAGTTTGAAATTAGCCAGGCCTTAGCTAAGCTCTCAACAAAAAACGCTACGCATTTAGTTAATTTTGTGGGTGGTGGTTTTTATGATCATATTATTCCCGCGGCGGTGGAGGCGATTGTTAATCGATCGGAATTTTATACTGCTTATACGCCTTATCAACCGGAGTGTTCTCAAGGATGGTTGCAGGCGATCTATGAATATCAGAGCATTATTTGCCAGTTAACTGGTTTGGATGTTTCCAATGCTTCTTTATATGACGGAGGTACGGCACTTTTTGAGGCGATGATGATGGCGGTCAGGCAGACTGGGCGTTATAAAATTATTTTAGATAGTGGAATAAATTTGATTTATCGCACCATGCTTTATACCTACACTTTGAATCTTTCAATTGAGTTTGTGGAGATTTCGGTGGTGCATGGGCAAAGCAGCCGTGAAGAATTGCTTAAACATTTAGATGATCAGACTGCAGCGGTAATTTTTCAGAATCCTAATTTTTTTGGCGCAGTAGATGATTATACTGATATGGTCGAGCAGGTGCATAAGGTTGGTGCTTTAGCGATTGTTTCCGTGTACCCGGTAGCGTTGGGGATGTTAAAAACTCCGCAGGAGATGGGTTTTGATATCGCTACTGGAGAGGGCCAGAGTTTAGGCATTCCACTTTCATTTGGCGGGCCGTATCTGGGTTTTATGGCCGTAAAAAAAGAATTAGTGCGCCAGATGCCGGGCAGGATTGTGGGGGCTACAGTGGATAGCGACGGAAAAAGAGGTTTTGTGCTGACCTTACAAACTCGGGAACAACATATTCGCAGAGAAAAGGCAACTTCTAATATTTGTTCAAATGAGGCGCTGTGTGCTTTAAGGGCGAGTGTTTTTGTGGCGTTGTTAGGTAAAGACGGCTTGGCGGAATTGGCGCAGCATAATTATCAGAAGGCGGAGTTTGCCAAAGAGCAATTAGCGCGCATAAAGGGCGTGCAGGTAAAAAGATCTTCTTCGACCTTTAATGAATTTACCGTGCTTCTACCGCGCAATGCTCATGATGTAGTACAGTTAATGATTAATCAAGGTTTTGCCTGTGGGTTTCCTCTGGGTAGATTTTATAAAGGCCTGGATAATTATTTATTGATCGCGGTTACGGAAAAAAGAACTAAAGAAGAAATTTGCCGGCTAGCAAATAGCCTGGAGAAAATTTTATGAAATTAATATTTGAAAAACATAAAGCCGGTAGGAGAGGGTTTTCATATGGCGAATCTGGTGTGGCTGAACCTAAGCCATTGGCCCAAAAATATTGTCGTCAGACTCAAGCGCATTTAGCTTCTTTGAGTGAATTAGATGTGGTGCGCCATTATACCAATCTTTCCCGATTAAATTATTCTGTTGATACAAATTTTTATCCGTTGGGTTCTTGCACGATGAAATATAATCCTAAATTTTGCGAGCGCATTGCCTCTCTTGATGGATTTACCCAACTGCATCCTTTATTGCCGCAATTATCCGGCGGTGGAATGTTGGCGCAGGGCTCGTTAGAAGTTTTATTTCAAACCGAAAAATTACTTTTGGAGATTACCGGAATGAAGGCTTTCTCTTTACAGCCTTTGGCCGGAGCCCACGGCGAGCTAACCGGAGTAATGTTGATTGCTGCTTATCATCAAGATAAAGGTGATCGGCGTAAATATATTATTATCCCTGATTCTTCACATGGGACTAATCCGGCGAGTGCGGCGATTGCCGGCTATGAGGTAAAAGTTATTCCTACTGGCCCGGATGGTTATATGGATTTAGTTGAATATAAGAAACAATTAAATCAGCAAGTCGCGGCGGTAATGTTGACCTGCCCGGATACCTTGGGGATTTTTAATCCGCAGATTAAAGAGATTGCGGATCTGGCGCATAAGGCCGGAGCGTTGATGTATTATGATGGAGCCAATCTTAATGCGATGTTGGGTAAATGCCGGCCCGGAGATATTGGTTTTGATCTGGTGCATTTAAATTTACATAAAACATTTGCTACTCCACACGGTGGTGGAGGCCCAGGAGCTGGCCCAGTGGGAGTAAATGAAAAGTTAGTGGAATATTTACCAATTTCACGCGTTATTCAGCGTAGCGATCAAACATTTGCGTTGGATTATAATTATCCTAAATCTATTGGTTATATCGCGCCTTTTTACGGAAATTTTGGAGTGATTCTTAAAGCTTACGTTTATATTTTGGCCTTAGGAAAAGAGGGTTTGATTAATGCAGCGGAAATTGCGGTACTTAATGCTAATTATTGTCAGGCGAGGCTTAAAGAATATTATGATTTAGCTTTTGATAAAACTTGTATGCATGAATGTGTTTTTTCCGCAGCGCGCCAGGCTAAAAATGGCGTGCATGCCTTAGATATTGCTAAATATTTGATTGATCAGGGGTATCATCCGCCGACTATTTATTTTCCGCTGATTGTTAAGGAAGCATTGATGATTGAGCCGACGGAAACAGAGTCAAAAGAGACCCTGGATGCTTTTATTGATACGATGATTCAGATCGCTGAGCTGGCAAAAAATAATCCTTCCGTATTAATTGCGTCGCCTTTGCATATGCCGATTAAACGTTTGGATGAGGTGAGGGCAGCGCGTCAGCCGGATCTTAACTGGAAATTTGTGTGTCATTGCGAGCCCGCCATTGATTCTGTGGCGGGCGAAGCAATCTAGTTTTTGGATTGCTTCGTCGCTACGCTCCTCGCAATGACGCTTATTTATCATATGAAAACCTTCAGGATTATTTTATCGGGCGCATCGAGCGCTAATTATAATATGGAGCTGGATAAAAAAATTTTCCAGCGCTATTTAGAGGATGGTATCGGCGTATTACGGTTATACCGTTGGGAGGCACCCTCTTTTACTTATGGTTTTTCCCAAGATGCGAAAAATGAAATTGATTTGGTTAAATGTGAAATGGAGGGGGTAGATATTGCGAAAAGAATGACGGGTGGGGGAATCTTATTTCATGATGATGAAATAACCTATAGTTTTGTTTGCAGTAAGTCGGATGTTCAAGAACCAAAAGGGGTTTTTGTGGATTATCGTAACATTTGTAAGTTTTTAATTAGTTTTTATGAATCATTAGGCCTGGCGCCTGTATTTGCTCTCCAGGCAGGAGATTTTAAAAATAAATCTGTTCCTAGCCAGCTTTGCAGCGCTGCGCATGAAAAATACGACATTGTGATTGGTGGTAAAAAAATCGGCGGTAACGCCCAGAAAAGAAAAAGGCAGGCTATCTTTCAGCATGGTTCAATTCCGCTGAGTATAGATTGGAATTTTGTCGAGAAATA
>CAYHRM010000117.1:0-3854 GCA_964359035.1 uncultured Planctomycetales bacterium | reverse complement strand
ATAAGCTTTGACATCAATTTTTTCATCTTTTCCTCCCTCTCCACTGCTTCCAGCACCAGCTACCGTTTTTAAGATAGAGTGTCATTACTTAAACTGCTCCTTTACTTTGGGACGGGTGAGATAGTAAATTGATACTGCATAAAAGATTAAATATAATAGAGGTGATATCATCATCGGAGATAACTTCATTTTTATTTTTAATGTATTGTAAACCATAAATGAATTACTTAATAATGATAGCAGGAATAGAATTAAAAAAAGTCTTAAAGTCCAAATCTTCTTTTTAAAAAGAGCTATTATAACTGCAATATTTAGTATTCCTTGAAACAAAAGTATAAGAATTCCGATGAATAATTCGTAAAACGGAGGCGGTTGAACACCGTAGTCGAAATGTGAATAATAATAAAACCCAAACCAAAAAAATGATTTTAGGATTTGTAATACTGTGCCTATCAATATAATACTAATTATTGATAAGCCTTTGGTGGTTTTAGGTAGAAATAAAAAAATAATGATTACTAAAGGAATTCCAATTGTGATCGAAAATACCAAGTTGGTTCTAAAATTTGTCAAATAGCTAAAAAAACTACTTGCGCTAAGTTGCGATAGCTTACCGAAACTAAAAACACACGAAAACCAGTAAAGCATAGCATTAAAAATGGCTGCTAAAAAGAGAGTTACCCCACATATTATCACCCCAGTTAACCTTTTCTTCTCCATTTCCCCCCCCACTGCTTCCAACACCATAAAAGTAAATTACTAATACTTCTTTGTCTAATTATAACAAACTAACTAAAGAATCTTATCTTTTAGTCTTCGCAAGTATTTTAGAGATTCTATTAGCCACCTGCTTAATTGTCAGGCGCGAAGTATCAATTGATTCATCAGCTTGCATATAATAAGGTGCGCGCATTTTTAACAAAAGCTCTATGCGCTCCCGAGGCTTGGCCACATTTAAAATCGGACGCGACGAGCTAGCCGAAACTCTTTTTAAAATCGCCTCACAAGTAGCACAAAGACAGATTAGAATCCCGGTTTTCTTCATCAATTTAATATTGCCCGAATCTAAAACTACTCCTCCGCCACAAGCTACCACAAATTTCTTTTGGCTAGACACTTGCTTTAAAACTTTTTTTTCAACTTTACGAAAATATGGCTCACCGTCCTGAGCAAAAATATCGACAATTCTACGCTGCTGTTGCAATTCAATCAATTCATCCAGGTCAACAAAATTCCATTTCTTCTGTTTAGCCAACTGACGGCCAACAGAAGTTTTACCGGTACCCATAAATCCTACTAAATATATATTCATTTTGGAAAACATGGGACCGTTTCTATTTTTTTAATACTTTAAAAAAATAATAAAAAATAGAAACGGTCCCCGATTTTAACTGCCTTGATACGCTTCTAGAACAACTTCACTCAACTGCTGTTTTAGCTCTTTGGTCGAAGGCGTTACTGTATCATACCATTTACCATCTTTACCTTGATGGCGCGGCATACTTACAAATAAGCCTTTTTCACCGTTGACTACGCTAAAACCTTTGATCACGATTCCCGAGAATGAAACATCCGCAAAAGCCTTAAGCTTGGAATCGGTTTCAAGCTTAAATATGCGGCTAACGCTAATTGCGTTTTCTTCCATCCTTAATCACCCCCTTCTTAAGGTAATAGACGAAAGAAGCGCTAAAATCTAACGGATTCTTTTTAAATAATTTTTATAGCTTACTTTTATATCTATTAAACAATCCGCCCCAAACTTTTCCAAAAAAGCCTCCGCCAAAACAAAAGCAGTTACCGATTCAGCCACCACGCCCGCAGACTCAACGACGCAAATATCCGAACGCTCAACTGCGGCCTTAGCAGATTTTTTAGTCTGAATATTTACCGAATCCAACGGATTAATCAAGGTAGAGATCGGTTTCATGCAACCGCGTAAAATAATCTCTTCTCCGTTAGATATTCCTCCTTCGATGCCACCGGCATTATTAGTCAAACGGAAATACCCCTTGGACTTAGAATGATAAATCGCATCATGCACCTCCGAGCCAAAACTCACCGCATACCCAGAGCCCAAACCAACCTCAAAAGATTTAACTCCTGGAATAGAGATAATCCCAGCCGCCAGACGGCTATCCAACCGGCGATCAGCCTGAACATAACTGCCCAAACCTACCGGAACATTTTTAGCCACAACCTCAAAGACCCCGCCCACCGTATCATTATTTTCAATTGCTTCAGTTATTTTAGAAATTATCCCCTGTTTAGTAGACTCGCCTCCCACTGATAGAACATTGCTAGTAATTACAATTCCAAACTCATGCAAAAACTTCTTGCACAAAGCTCCTACACCAACTGTTGCTACTGTACTGCGCGCAGAGGCTCGCTCTAATACTTCCCTGATATCCGTAAAACCATATTTTAATACTCCGGCTAAATCCGCATGGCCTGGCCGAGCCGCCATAACTTGATGTAATTTTTCAATGCTGGCATCTTTATTCTTAATTAATAAAGTAATCGGACTACCTAAAGTACGATTACTCTTTAGTCCCGAGACAATCTCGGCGGTATCATTTTCAATCTGCATCCTTTTTCCTCGGCCAAATCCAAATTGACGGCGCTTTAATTCCTTATTTATATCAATCGCCTCAATTTTAAGCCCGGCGGGAAATCCCTCTAAAATAGCGACCATCCCTTTTCCGTGCGATTCACCTGCAGTTAAACTTCTTAACATAGAACCTCCTCATTTTTCCCCAGCCTCCGGCGCCTGGGGAAAAATGACCCCGAGCTCCGCGAGGGGAAAATAACTATTTCCAAAGGCCGCGCTGATTTTTACGCGCCTCTTGATACAATTTTAAAAATAAATCCGCGTATTTTACATTCGGAGGATAAGTCATCAACGAAGCATACCCCTCTTGAACAATCATCGCATTTAAAAATGTTCCATCCTCTAAATAAACATAGGCCAAAATTCTTTTGTATTTATCATATCTTTCAAAATCAAACTCCAATCTTACCCGCTTACCTTCCACCAGCTTCTTGGTAAACTCATAAGACTGCCTACCCAATTGTTTGATTGCCTCAACATCCTGCCCCGAACGCTGCGCATCCCGATTGAGTTTATTAGATTCATGCATTTCCGGAGTATCAATACCAATTAGGCGCACTCGCTCATTATTTTCCAAAACCAACGTATCTCCATCTACTGCCCGAGTAACTAAAATATTACTGTAGTCGAAGCTCCTGCCAAAAGGTATTTTCCAGGCGACCTCTTCCTTAGAATGAAAACGCGGGTCCAAATCGCCACCAAAAAGATATCCGGTTAAAGCTAAAATTCCTACAATTAATAACGGTACAGTTTTTTTATTCATCTCTATCTCCTACAACTGACTAGCGACCATTTGCGCTAAGACCACAATATCCTCGGTACAAAAAATATTTTTTATACTGGCGTCAAAATACATATTCGCATCCGGGCCAAATTCACTATCGGCTTTCCATAATTTAATCAAGACAGGAACATTTTCGAAAGCCTCGACCACAATACCAATATCTCCACCCTCTGATAATCTGGCCGGTAATCTATTTAAGACATCTTTAAGCGCCTCTGGATTCTTTCCATATTTATGAATGATTGGCTCAATCGAACGCGCATGATAGGCATCAAAATAACCTTCCACCCCAGAGAGCTCTCTAAAAGTAAGCCACTGATTGTTTAGCCCTGGCAGGCCTTTTAATTTCCGTGCCAAGTAATGCAAAATCAGGATGCTCACAAAATCCTTAGCCGACGTGTTAGATGACAAAGATAAAATTTTTTCAGCTATAGTATCTATTTAATATACATAATTTTTATC
>CAYHRM010000116.1:0-3906 GCA_964359035.1 uncultured Planctomycetales bacterium | reverse complement strand
TGCGGGGGCCCGATTTGAACGGACGACCTCAAGGTTATGCTTACTACTTCAGCTTGCGCTGCTCCACAAATAGTGGATTCGTAGTCTGGACTATATCTTGACCCGCCAAAATCATTTTGACGGGCCCCTGCCGTTTAGTCTCTACACCTTTTCACCACAAATATTGGCGAACTTGGCTCGGTATTACCTTTGCAATTAAGGCTTCACCGAATTTGACAGGTTATCCTTCAACCGTTACCGGCTGAAGAGCCCATAATCTCGTATATATACACATATGCGAAAGATTGAGCCTTGCGAGCTACCAGGCTGCTCCACCCCGCGAAACTTTTTAAAGAACAAATATATTATACCACTTATTGCTATAAAAAAATGCCTTATTAATTTATTTACCAAAGCCGATTTTCCTGTTTCTTCCCCGAAAAAATTTTGATGGGAATTTCACCTTTCCTCACCACCCCCATCTTATCCCGAGCGAGCTTTTCTTGATAAAGCGGATCAGTTTCAACCCGCTTAAGTTCTTCTTGAAGAAGATAATTTTCAATCGCCATCTTGCGAAACTTCTCTTCTAGTTGACGATTCTTAACTCTTGATTCCTGCAGTTTAGTATAACCCGGCAGAAATAAAAACAAAAGTAAAACTGCAAAGCCAAAAAGCCAAAACGACTTTCTTAATGTGGAGAGCATTTATCTCTTCCAAGATTTCCCCGCGTAAACTGCCTTTTTGCCTAATTCCTCTTGAATCCTAAGCAACTCATTATACTTACAAATCCGATCAGTACGCGACAAAGACCCGGTCTTAATCTGCCCTACCCCAGTAGCCACGGCTAAATGCGCGATTGTCGTATCTTCAGTTTCCCCGGAACGATGTGAAATTATTGCCTTATATTTATTCTTTTTGGCAATCGCAATCGCTTCCAAAGTCTCCGATAGAGAACCGATCTGATTAACCTTTATTAGTATAGCATTACCTATTTTTTCTGCAATCCCTTTTTTGAATATCTTAGGATTAGTAACAAAAATATCATCCCCCACTAGCTGCACTTTATCACCAATTCTTTCGGTCACCTGGCGCCAACCCGCCCAATCATGCTCAGAGAGGCCATCTTCAATAGAGAGAATCGGATAACGCGCAAGCCATCCTTCATAAATAGCAATTAAATCTGCAGAGGTTTTGACTGACCCTTCAAAAGTATATTTACCATCTTTACAAAAAGAACTCGCCGCACAATCCAGAGCCAAAGAGATATCCTGGCCCGGAATATATCCAGCTGCTTTTATCGCCTCAATAATCAAACTTAGAGCCTCTTCATTGGAGCTAAGATTTGGAGCAAAACCACCTTCATCGCCAACGCTAGTTGAAAGTTTTTTAGCTTTCAGAATTGATTTTAATTTATGAAAAACCTCGGTAGCCATACGCAAAGCCTCAGAAAAACTTGGCGCGCCTTGAGGCATAATCATAAATTCCTGAATATCTAAATTATTATCTGCGTGCATCCCCCCGTTTAAAATATTCATTAACGGAATAGGTAGAATCTTTGCTTTTTCTCCTCCGAGAAATCGATAAAGCGGCTGTTTTTTAGCTAGCGCAGCTGCCTTAGCCACTGCCATGGAAACTCCAAGAATAGCGTTTGCCCCAAGCTTAGACTTAAACTCTGTACCGTCGAGCTTAATTAAAATTTTATCAATCTTAACAAAATCTGCCACTTGCCCCTTAATCGCAGAATTGATTAAAGTGTTGACATTAGCCACTGCTTTTAATACCCCTTTACCTAAATATCTGGCTGAATCATTATCTCTTAACTCTAAAGCCTCTTTATCTCCGGTTGAAGCACCCGAAGGAACCGCGGCACGGCCTAAAATACCATTGGTTAAAAGACAGTCCACCTCAATTGTGGGATTACCGCGTGAATCCAGAATTTCTCGCGCAAAAACTCGCTTGATCTTAGCCATCTTAAACTCCTTTTTAAGTATTTTTTTAGACAACTTAATAATTATACACACAAAAAATCCTAAGTCAAGGAAGAAAGGAAGAAAAGAATTGACTTAAAGTTCCGAATATGTTATTTTCTTAATACATCTCTAAATGGAGCATTTATGAACTGGAAAAAAATTAAATTCTACGCAAAACTACACTGGTTAAAAACACTGCTCATTATTTTATTGGGCGGATTAACTATCTCCCTGGTTTTTTTCATTATTATTGGCCTGCGCGCCTGGAATGAATCTGAATCCTACCTCCGGCAGTCTCAGCTGGCAATGATCCCGTTACAGGTATATCTACAGATAATTTTAGGTTTAATTATGGCGGCCACCTACTCCTATATGATGTACTGGCTCTATTTCAAACGCGGAACTTCATCATTTTCCCAAACCAACAAAAAAGCTATTTCCGGAGGAGAAATTGGAATCACTTGGAACGATGTTATCGGCATGGACGAAGCCAAACAAGAAGCCCTAGAGATCGTTAAATTAATCACCGACCGTGCCAGCCTTCAACGGATCGGCGGAAAAATCCTTAAAGGCATCTTAATGCTCGGTCCTCCCGGCTGTGGAAAAACTTATCTCGCTAAAGCCATTGCTACAGAAGCCAAAATTCCTTTTATTTCCATGTCGGGTTCAGAATTTGTGGAGATGTTTGTCGGTGTCGGGGCTGGACGCGTACGTTCTCTATTTAAAAGGGCACAGCAACTAGCAGAACTAGAAGGTGGTTGCATTATCTTTATCGATGAAATCGATGCCATCGGCGTAAAACGTAATTTAAATTCAGGTTCCGGTGGAACCATGGAACATAACACTACGCTAAATCAGCTGCTAGTTGAAATGGATGGCCTAAAAGACAAAGATCATAATATTATTTTAATCGGCGCCACCAATGCTCTTGAATCTAACCTTGACCCGGCATTACTAAGACCAGGAAGATTTGACCGTAAAATCATCGTGGATAAACCCAATCTTGAAGATCGCGCTAAACTTTTTACCTATTACCTAAAGAGCGTAAAATATAACGCTGAAGATGTAAAAATTGACCGTCTAGCACGTATTACTGTAGGACAAAATCCGGCAGATATTGCTAATATCGTACGCGAAGCGGCGCTGATTACTGTACGCAATCAGAGTGAATTAATTTCCATGAAAGAAATTGATGAAGCACGCGAAAGAATTGCCTTGGGCATAAAACGCAGAGTTAAATTAAGTGAAAAGGAAAAATGGCAAACTGCCTACCATGAAACCGGGCACGCTATTGTTACCTATCTACTTGCCCCTTCTAAAGACGTCTTTAAGGTCACAATTACCCCGCGTGGCCCAACCGGAGGAGCAACCTGGATTCCAGAAAGAGAAGACACTTTTATCGAAGATTCTAATGACATGCTCATTATTATAAAAATTTCTCTTGGTTCATATGCCGCCGAAAAAATTAAATATAACGCTACCACTACCGGTGTAGGCGGAGATTTCTCCAGCGCCATGCACCATGCTCATCAAATGGTCTGGGTATACGGCATGGGTAAAAGCGGATTTTTAGGTAATTGGGAAATTGCAAATAACATCTCAGAAGAAGTCAAAGCTAAACTCGACACAGATGTTCAAGATATACTAAACAGCTGCCTTATTGAAGTAACCACCCTGCTAAAAAAAGAAGAGCTGCTTATGGATCGGCTAGCTAAAGAACTAGTAGCTAAATCTGAACTTAATTATGATGAAATCGAAGCGATTTTCAAAGAGTTTGGTAAAAGTCGGCCCTAAGATCCTCCCTTTAATTTTAATTTTATTTTTATCCGCTTGCAACTCCTCTGTTAGCCCGTCATTTTTAAAAGAAGATACCGCCCAAGCAGTTAAAGATATCTGCAAAAAAGAATACGCACTTGATATCTGGACTAAACTTTCAGGCAGTACCCTTTGTGTGTAC
>CAYHRM010000115.1:0-3908 GCA_964359035.1 uncultured Planctomycetales bacterium | reverse complement strand
ACTAATCCTACTATGGCCGGAATTATGGCTTCTTTTGCCGGAGTAGGGGATATAATTATGGCTGAGCCGAATGCGCTTATTGGTTTTACCGGCCCCAGGGTTATTGAGCAAACGATTAGGCAGAAATTGCCTACGGGTTTTCAGCGTTCTGAGTTTTTGTTAGACCATGGGCTGATTGACATGATTGTGCATCGTAAAAATATGAAGGGCATTTTAAGCCAATTGCTTGACTATTTTGCTTAATTTTGTATAATAATGCAAACCTCTTTTATTAAGCATAGGCATTAAAAAGAAGTTTTTAGTAATGATGTTAGTTTGAAGTTTCTGGTTCTGATAATTGTCAGGCGGACAACGAATAGGGAGTAACTAAATGGCTCAGGTAAGTTTAAGGGATGTATGTAAAATTTTTCCGGGTAATGTTACCGCGGTGAGTAAAGTAAATTTAGGTATTGAAAATAAGGAGTTTATGGTTTTAGTCGGCCCTTCCGGTTGTGGTAAATCCACGACTTTAAGGATGATCGCGGGTTTAGAAGAGATAAGCTCAGGTGATATTTATATCGGTGATAAGCGGGTTAATGATGTTCCGGCTAAAGACCGAGATATTGCCATGGTTTTCCAAAATTATGCTCTTTATCCGCATATGACGGTTGAAGAAAATATGTCATTTGGCCTGCGGCTTAGGCATATCTCTAAACAGGAAATTAATCAACGGGTTAATGAGGCGGCGGAAATTTTAGGGATAAAAAGATTGCTGAAACGTAAGCCGCGCGAGCTTTCTGGCGGAGAGCGTCAAAGGGTGGCCGTAGGAAGGGCGATTGTAAGAAAGCCGATGGTTTTTTTATTTGATGAGCCTTTAAGTAACCTTGACGCTAAGATGCGCGTACAAATGCGTACTGAGATTCATAAACTGCATATTCGTTTACAGACTACGATTATTTATGTTACTCATGATCAGGTTGAAGCGATGACTATGGGTGATCGCATCGCCGTGATGAAAGATGGGGTGATTGCTCAGCTGGGCGATCCTATCGATGTTTATGACCATCCTAAGAATAAGTTTGTGGCTAGTTTTATCGGTTCGCCTCCGATGAATTTTATGCAGGGCAAGATAATTAGAAAAGAAGGGAAGCTTTATTTTGATGAAGGTAAAATTCAAGTAAAATTGGTTGAAGATATGCATAAAAAGATGGTTAATTATGCTGACCATGAAGTATTTTTTGGTATTCGTTCTGAAGATATTTATGATAAATTGTTTGTCTCGCAGGCCCCGCCTGAAAATGTCGTTCGGGTAAATTGTGAGGTATTTGAACCGATGGGTTCAGAGGTCTATCTTTACCTGAATACGGGTAAGCATACCTTTATTGCCCGGGTTAGTGCGCATGACCGTCCTAAGGTTAATCAGGAGATGGACGTGGTTTTTGATATGAGCAAAGTGCATTTCTTTGATAAAAATACCGAAGAAACTATTTGTTAAGCTCTAGAACCATCTCCTTAATTAAAAGCCCTATGCATCAAAATACCGCCCGACAAAAAATCTGGTTGTGTTTATTGTTTTTGGCGGTAATTCTACTTGTAATAAATCCTATCTTTTTTCATCAAAAAATTAATTTAATTGTTTTTTTTGCCTTTATCTTAAGTAACATTCTAATTATTGCCTGCCTTTTTAAGTTTTATTCCAGCAAAATCCTGCTTATTCAATCTGGCGTTGAACATAACCAGGAAGCGATAAATATTACCGATGTTGAGAATAAAAAAAATTATGAATATAATCTGGCGCTTAAATTAAAGATTATTCGTTATGACAATTTAAAAAAACTAATTGAAGATCTTAACCGTAGCTTAAAATTGGATACGGTGATTGGCGTATTAAGCTCAACTGTTTATACGTTAATCTCTAATAGTACAGGGGTAGCTCTTTTTTATTTGGTGGATAATCAGTATCAGAAGCTCAATCTGGTCTATTCTATAAAAGATGATACAGATTTAGTCGTTTTGGCCAAAGAGGGCGATATTCTCGATCAATGGGTTTTAAGGCATTCTAGCCAGTTGATTATTGAAAATCTGAAAAATGATTTTCGTTTTGATTCTGATAGTATTAGCCTGCGAGAGATGCGCTCAATTTTATCTTTGATTAGTTCGCCCTTGATTAGCAATAATTCATTTTTGGGGCTGTTGCGGCTAGAAAGTAAAAAGGACAGTTTTTTTAATCAGGATGATTTACGGTTTCTTTCTCTAGTTGCTGATTTGGGCTCGGTAGCTTTGGAAAATAGTTTACTTTTCCAGAAGACTCAGGATTTAGCTATTCACGACGATTTAACTGCTTTGTATACCCGTAGCTATTTTATTGATCGGTTGAGGGATGAAGTTAGGCGTGCTCAGCGTTTAGATAAGCATTTATCGCTGATGATGATCGATATTGATTTTTTTAAGCAGTATAATGATAAATTTGGCCATATTGTGGGAGATCTGGTTTTAAAGAAAATGGGGGTGTTATTAAAAGAGATGCTTAGTGAATTTAACCCTTTGATTTGCCGTTTTGGAGGAGAGGAATTTTTGGTTATGTTATCAGGGATAGATAAAAAGAAATCGTTGATTATCGCTGAAGAATTGCGCCAGAGGATTCAAAGCGAGAAGGTAGTGTTACGACGCCAGGATACGCATGTTACTGTTTCCATCGGGGTAGCGAGTTTGCCATTGGATACAAAAGATGAGGATGAATTAGTTCAGAAGGCCGATAAGGCGATGTATACGGCCAAAGGAAAAGGTAGAAACCAGGTATGCTCAATATAATATTATTTTTAATTATTACTATTATTCTTAGTTTAATTTTTAGAGATGTTTTTTTTATGCGTCTTAAGCGCCAAGAAGCGGATTTTGCCTGTTTGCAGGGGGAGCTTAAGCGTTTACATGATTCTGAAAAAAGTTTAAATTTTGAAAATATTTTATTAAATAAAAGATTTGATGATACTCTGGCGCTTTATGAGTTAACTAAAGATATTTGTAAGAGCCTGGATGAAGAGAAGGTATTTGCAATTTTTAATAAGAATCTAAATAAACACATCAGTATCGGCGATTGTCGATACATTAAAGATAGCGCGGAATTAATTAAATATAAAAATTACACGATTGTACCTTTAAATTTAGAGGAGAATCAAATCGCTGGCTATTTAGCGATAGAGAGGATTTTAGAAGCCGACAAAGAGAAGTTTGGAATTCTTACTCAACAATTTTTAATCGGGTTAAGAAGAGCATTGCTTTATCAGAAGGTTCAGGGGTTAACGATCATGGACGCGCTTACCGGAGTTTATTGCCGAAGATATTTTTTAGAGCGTTTTAGTGAGGAGCTTAAACGTTCCAAGAAAAATAAATTATGTTTAACTTTTTTGATGATTGATATAGATAATTTTAAACAGTTTAATGACCGTTATGGGCACTTAGTTGGTGATGCTATATTGCGGCAGGTTTCTAAAATTATTTTGCTTGCGGTTAGGCAAATTGATTTTATTGGCCGCTATGGAGGTGAAGAGATTTCGGTTATCTTGGCAGAGACAAATAAGGAGCAGGCTATTTTTGCTGCGGAACGTATTCGTCAGTCGATTGCTGCCGAGGTGGTTAAGGTTTATGATGAAGTATTGAAGGTTACGGTTAGTATCGGTGTTTCTATCTTCCCGGACAATGCCCAGAGTATGCAAAATTTAATTGAAATGGCTGATCAGGCATTGTATTTAGCCAAAGAAACCGGAAAAAATAAGGTTTGTTTTTCTACAATTTAAATTAGTTTACCGGTTTTTTCTTTATATTTTTACGCGTCTGTCTTGGCTTGGTTCTCCCTTACGGCTTTGCTTTCCATCTTTTGCTTCCGGCGCTGAAAACTTTCGCTGATGTGCTCGCGGCTTACGGCTCACTCT
>CAYHRM010000114.1:0-3910 GCA_964359035.1 uncultured Planctomycetales bacterium | reverse complement strand
GCTTCATCTACCTTTTTAATTACCCCCTGCCACTGGCATTTACCATTTACTAAATCACTAAGAAAAAAAACCGCCTCTTTATTTAGAGAACGTAAAAAATCACTTTGCCTCTTAAGCGGCCGATCCAGCCCCGGAGAAGAAACCTCCAAAACATAATCATTCTCAATTATATTTTTTTCTTCCAATAGATTTTTAAGTTGGCGGCATAAAAGCGCACACTCCTGCATAGTAATGCCACCGGGCGGCTTGTCCGCCAGAACCATTAACATCAAACGCTCTCCTTCAGGCCGATAAATCAAATCAATAAACTCCAGGCCCTTATCCGCAAACGCGGTTGAAATTAAATTCCTTAACTCTTGAATAATCGCTTCTTTGCTCAAAACTTTTAGCCCTTTTCTAAAAATCTTGGTTAGTATAGTTAGCGCGCTTATTTAATTTATCATAAAAAAATGGCTTTTGATGCGTAGACTTAAGCGCATCGCTACCCTCATCAAAAACGAAGATATCCTGCACCGGGCACTCTTTCGATTTTACCACCTCGCTTATCTGAGTAACTCTCCTTCTGCCATCCGAAAAACGAGTTAAATGAATAATTACATCTACTGCCCCCGCAATCTGCCTTCTTACCACCTCACTAGGCATATTACTACTGCCCATTAAAGCTAGAATCTCTAAACGATCTAAAGCCTCCAAAGGTGAACTGGCATGCGCCGTAGTCATTGAGCCCTCATTACCGGTATTCATCGCTTGAATCATATCCAAAACTTCTCCCCCTCTAACCTCGCCCACAATTACTCTATCCGGTCGCATATGCAAAGCATTTCTAAACAAATCCCTAATACTGATTTGCCCCTTGCCTTCAATGTTAAAAGACCGAGTTTCCATCGGTACGGTATGTTTTCTGGAAATAACTAACTCCCGGGTATCTTCAATCGTAATTAACCTTTCATTCTCCGGAATAAAATTTATCAAAGCATTTAATAAAGTTGTCTTGCCAGTTCCCGTACCTCCTGAAATTAAGATATTTAACCTGGCCACTACACAGGCCCGTAAAAACTCAGCCACCACCGGATTAAGGCTTCCTGAATTATTTAAATCTTCCATCCCTAAAACTCGATAAGAAAATTTCCTGATCGTCATTAAAGGGCCAATCCGGGAAACCGGAGACCGCACAATATTAACTCGCGAGCCATCATTAAGCCGGGCATCTACAAAAGGCTCAAACTCAGAAAGCCGTTTTCCTAGAGGCGAAATAATCCGATCAATCAAGTGAAGCATCTGGTGTTCATCGGTAAAAGTAAAATCAGTTAATTCTATATTCCCCTTACGCTCAACATAAATCTGTTGCGGACCATTAATCATAATCTCAGTAATTTCTGGATCTTTAAGCAGGCTTTCTATCGGGCCAAAACCGATACAGTATGATATTATTTCAGCTAAAAGTTCCTCTTCTTCAGAACGCTTAAGATTAATCTTATTTTTTTTCAAAATAGCCCTAAAAACAATCTCTACGCTATGCTTAAAAACCGAACGGTCTTCCTGAGAAAAACTTAATTTAAATTCTCCATCTTTAGCGGTAAGCTTCTCTAAAACTTCAGTCCTCAGGGCCTGTAACTGGCTATCCATATCCGCTCCCTTTCGTTTTTACCGATTAAACTAAACTACCAATTTCTTAATCTGCTGAAGCAAACCATCCTCAGGCAAAAATTGAGTACTCTTATCTTTACGCAACCTTAATTCTACCTTTTTTTCTTCAACTCCTTTTTTACCAATAATGATACTTAAGGGTATGCCAATTAAATCCGCATCCTTGAATTTAACTCCGGCGCGTTCATCGCGATCATCAAGGAGCACATCCAGGCCGCTGGCTTTAAGCTCTTGATATAAATTATTAGCCGCCTGCATAACCTTCTGGTTAGTTACATCTAAAGGTAAAATTATAATTCCAAATGGAGCAACTTGAGACGGCCAGATAATTCCATCCGCATCATTATTTTGTTCGATAATCGCCGAAATTAAACGCGATACCCCTATGCCATAACAACCCATGACCAAGGGCTTAAGCTGACCGGAGTTATCTGAAAAATTAGCCTGCATCGCCTGGCTATATTTTGTACCAAGCTTAAAAATATGCCCAACCTCAATCGTATTAATTTTAGTCATTTCTACATGACATTCAGGGCAATTAACGACTCCTTCTTTAAAAGCCAGATGTAATTTACATTTAGGACACAGCAAAACGATATCTTCACCCAACGGCGCAGCGACCATAAATTCATGCGAGACCTTACCACCCATAACTCCAGAATCCGCTTCCGTAATTAAAGTCTTCAATCCGCAGCGAGAAAATATCCGCTGATAAGCCTCATACATTAACTGATAATTTTTATCTAATCCTGCTTGATCCTGGTCAAAGCTGTAAGCGTCTTTCATGATAAATTCACAGGCTCGGATTAAACCAAAACGCGGCCGAATCTCATCACGAAATTTCGTTTGAATCTGATATAAAACCAAAGGCAATTGCCGATAACTAGAGAGATTGTTTTTTAACAAATCAGTAATTATCTCTTCATGTGTCGGCCCGAGAACAACATTTCTTCCGCGACGATCAATAAACTTAAACATTACTTCGCCAATATCCTTATCCCGGCCAGTTTTTTGCCAAAGCTCAAGAGGATGCAAAGCCGGCAGGAGCAACTCGCTGGCGCCACAAGCATTCATTTCCTGACGGATTATTCCCTGAATTTTTTCTAAAACCCGCAACCCCATCGGCAAATAAGTATAGGCACCTGCCATTAGCATACGCACAAACCCAGAGCGCAATAATAATTGATGGCTTAAAGATTCTGCTTCCTTGGGCGTTTCTTTTAATGTCGGAATAAACACTTTACTCCAAAGCATCTTTCTCCTTAAACTTAAAATCTCAAGAATTAGTGGTAAATAAAAATCAACCCTTAATCCTTATTAAAAACTTCTTTAGATAAAACTACTCCCCGTTTACCAAAAATCGGATAAAATACAGGCACTATACCCGTAGCCTTAAAACAGCCATGCACCAATCCATCTTTATCCACATGTTGAATATCATAATAAAAAATATCTTCTAGATTTGCCCAGCTGTTTTTTAAACCATTAACCTGGCTAATCCGAGTAATCTTACGTGAACCATCAGCAAGCTGATCTTGCTGAACAATTAAATGTAAGGATGAAACAATCTGCCGGTGTATCGCTTCTAAAGTTATAGGAACCCCCGACATTAAAATCATCGTCTCTAACCGATACATAACATCCTGAGGAGTATCCGCGTGAATAACGGAAAGCGCTCCGCTATGGCCTGAGCACATTGCTTGAAGCATATCCAAGGCTTCGGCACTTCTAATTTCACCTAAAATAATCCTCTGCGGCCGCATACGCAAAGTATTACGAAAAAGATCCCTAATAGTAATCTCACCCTTGCCTTCAATATTCGGAGGTTTAGTCTCCAGCCTGACGACGTGATCTTGTGCCAAATGCAGCTCTGCCGTATCCTCGATCGTAATGGTGCGTTCATCATTACCAATATAGCTAGAAAGCACGCCCACCGTAGTGGTTTTTCCGCTACCGGTAGCACCGGCAAAAATAATATTAGCCTTACCCTTAATACAAGCAACTAAAAAATCCGCCATTCTTCTATCCAAAGTGCCTAATTTAATCAGGTCTTCTGCATTTACAATCTTTTTAAGAAACTTACGGATAGTTATAGTTGGGCCATCCAAAGCCAAAGGCGGAATAATAATATTAACGCGTGAACCATCCTGCAAACAGATATCCGTATAAGGAACCGACTCATCAACCCTTCTTCTAGTCGGTGACAGATGCTTTTGAATAACATACATCAGCTGCTGATCGCTATCAAACTTCATACCGGTTA
>CAYHRM010000113.1:0-3955 GCA_964359035.1 uncultured Planctomycetales bacterium | reverse complement strand
CCCCTTTTTCCATTAAAAGTTTTACCGCTTGGATATTTCCAATTTTTATAGAATCTCTATATTCAATGCTTTGGCCTCCTCCGGTAAGGCAGAGCTCTGGCGGATGCACTACTTTACGATTATTTTCTGAATAAATAATATAAAGCGTTAGGGAGTCTCCTTGAAAGTTAGTGTATTCACGCATAATAAGATTACGTGTTTCTAGAATCTTATAGTCATCTTCGGAAATCGTCAAATCTACGGATCTCCAATTACCGATTATTTTGGGGAAAGCTGACATTTTAATTTTGCTCGTGTTTTCAGATTGAGTTGAAAAATACGACACAAGTCCAATAATTGCGGCAATGATTAAGATTAAAATACTGATGATAAAATTTCGATTATTCAAATTAAGCCTCCTTGATTACTCTAAACTCTTGCTTAATAAAGTTAATGCTATAAAAGCAATAATAAATACCACGATTCCCATTGTATCATGAAATAAGCCCATGGTAAATTTAGTGCCATAGATTTCACTGGCTAAGGTAAGTGCCACGATGCGTACGACATTTGCCCCGATAGCAATGGGGATAGCTGATAAAAATAAAATTGTTTTCTTGATTTTAGTTGTATGGCTTAAATGCGCCATTAAGGTGCCTAATGCAATTAAAGCAATCAGTGATCTGATCCCCGAGCAAGGGTCTTCGACCATCAACTGAGCATGCATGGTTTTAATGATACTCCCATCCCTTATTGCCGGGACACCGATTTGATTAACGACAAATGTTGAGAGCTTAGCTGCAAATATTTTAAGCTGAAAACTAATGTTTACAATTGCCGCCGAGGGAAGCGGAATCATAAAAAGGATAAAAAGAATCGGAAACAAAAGTTGTTTTAAATATTCTTTGCCCATAAATAATAAAACTAGCCCGGCGAGCATTGGCACGAGTGTAAATGCCCCGCTAAAATTAATTCTAAGAATTGCGCTAATTAGGTAGACAGTAATCGAGGGAATAAGTAATAGCCAGCCCGTATTCGATGGTTTTAACGTAAGCTTTGCTAGCTGCTCTCTTTTTAGCCAGATCAACAAAGCACTGATAAAAGGCACTAGCAGCCCGTGGCTGTAGTAAGTATCCTTTACTGTCCAGCGGTCGTACATCCAGATTAATGAAGGAATATATACAACTAAAACTAATGCCCCTAAAACTGCTAATTTAATAAGTTCATTTTTTTTCATTTTACGCCCTCTTTTGTGTTTTTAGCTAGCTTTTTGCCATTTCGATCCGGTTTTATTAAATAGAATCTGATACAATCCGACTATGGCGGCGATATTCATTATGCAAAACATATGTGGAATATCAAAAAGTTTTTTCTCCTTTTTAAATATCGCTCCTAAAAATGCGAAGATATAGAATATAATTTGTAGCAATAAGAATACCTGATAATAATAGGGACTGTCCCCGCAGGGGACTGTCCCTATTATTATATTAGCTATTAACAACACAATCAACAAAAATGGCACCATCAACCTTAGAAATTTATGCGAGAAAAACTGCCAGGCTATCTTTCCTTTAAAAGGATTAAATAATCCTCGTAAGTAAAAAAATAATTGATAATTACCTGCCAATGTCCTTGTCTTTCTTAAAAATTCTACACTAGTATCAACAAAAATTTTATCATATACTTTAGCCCGTTTATCAAAAATCGCGCGAAATCCTTTTTCAACAATTTTTAGCGGAATATAAACATCGTCTAGAATTAAATTTGCAGGTAGATTGG
Organism: uncultured Planctomycetales bacterium; assembly: GCA_964359035.1. GTDB lineage: Bacteria > Omnitrophota > Gorgyraeia > Gygaellales > Profunditerraquicolaceae > UBA6249. Next base: position 2,197 of record CAYHRM010000113.1, on the reverse strand, counting down.
GAAATAGCTTACGCCTAATGGCATATAATGCCCCGGTAGCTCCAAGCATTGAGCCCATACGTGATTCACTTTTACGAATAAATTTTTCATATTTCCAATAAAGCCCCAGGCCGGAAGCAGTTTTGTTCCCCTCTTCCCACTCATAATGCAGCTCGCCGCTTACCGAACCGACTTTAGCATCTTCGAAATACTTAACAATTTCCTGGATTGCTTTTGAATCCAATCTTTGCCGAGCGTCAGTAAATACAATGATATCTCCGGAAGCTTTGGAAACTAAAAAATTTAACATGCTTGGTTTACCTTGTCGGGTCTCTTGTTTAAAAAAATTAATCTGCGGGTACCTTTTAATTATTTCGTCAGTTTTATCCGTAGATCCATCTGAACCAATTAAAAATTCAATCTTGTTTTCAGGATATTCCAGGCTAAACAAAGTTTTAATTTTATTCTCGATATTTGCCTCTTCATTATACGCAGATACAATTACCGAAACTTTAGGATAAAGATATTTTCCGCGAGTTGATTTCTTATAAAATTGTGACAAGATATAAATAAGAATTGGATATATAAAATATATATAAACTATTAAAATTAATGAGCTCCAGAAAATTATCTTCATATGTCATTGCGAGGAGCCGCTTGGCGGCGACGAAGCAAACTCGTTCTTAATCTGTCATAAATTCCCGCACCTAATAATTTCTTTGCTGTATCTATTGCAATTCTTTCTATTTTATCGCTTAATGTTAATCCGTTGGCAATTACTTTTGAAAAGCGGTTTACGTCCCAACTGTCTTTTACAGCGATTCTGCCAATGCAGTAGCCGTTATTATTATTGAAATTGGAAGTAAAAATGTTTTTATAGCCCACTTTCTTAGCTAAAGAAACAACTCTTTGATCATAGAATCCACGAGGTACTGAAAAATACTCAACTGGCATACTTAGGTTTTCTTCCAGCAACCGCTTGGATTCTTTCAACTCATAATCTAGTTCAGTATCATTAATTTCAGTTAAGATTCGATGCGTCATTCCATGTGAGCCGATAACCATTCCGGATGAAAACATTTCTTTTATTTGATTCCAATCTAAATATCCTTTTGTTCCAATTTTATCAGGCATCACAAAAAAATAAGCTTTTAATTCAAATTCTTTAAGTATCGGGTAGGCATTTGTAAAATTATCCTTTAATCCATCATCAAAGGTGATTAGGGGATTCGTTTGGGGACTGTCCACGTTTTTTGGGGACTGTCCCCAAGTTTTTATTAAATCCATCTGTTCCCTAAATTTTTCTACCGGCACAGAGTATAATTCAGAGCCAGTTTCGCTAGTTACATTCCCGCCAATTGAATGATACATCAGAACTTTATTCATCTTTTTGCATTAATCCAACAGCTCCTAATGATAATCCAGCTTTTATAGCTGGAGAATTAGGTTTTAGGCTAGCGCTTTCAATAGAATAACCAGACACGTCATTTAACATAGGATCAGCATATAATTCAGCTGAACAGTAATTACCTGCGCTGCATTTTTTCTGCCAGCCAGCAAAGTCTGTGTCATAAATATTTAAAAACTTTGGACCAAAGTGAAACGGTCTTTTGCTATTTTTATGAAACCAAAGATTATTCTGGAAAGTAACCCCATGAAAGTCGCCGTTCATAGCAGTCTCGACATTTAATAAATAAGTACTTGGATGAGAAGCAAAAACAATATTGTTGGTATAAACCGTGCCACTATTGTTACCATTATTATAAGGAACGTTTATTCCGATAAAATCTTCTCCTTCACCCTGTGCATCTGGAAGAACGATAGTATTATTTGCAATTAAAACATTTTTAAGCCCGGAGCCTTGCGCTTGGCCGTAATGAGTTATTCCCCTGCGGCAGCCAATAATTACATTATTAGTTATTTTTATGTTATTAAGGTTAGCTGGCGGGGTTAAACCGTATTTTTCATCAGCAGTCATGATGCCTTCAGGCCTAAGCCTTCTAAGATTCTTCTCGTCTTTTGATTCGGTATCTCCATTATTACGCAGGTCATCAGGATTTGGTTCTTGGCTATAGATCAAATTTCTATCAATAATGCCGTTAGGCTGGTTATCGATATAAATATTTACGCTCCAGTTATTATAAACTATATTATTCCTAAGCGTGCTTCCGCCTTTCCCTCCATATACTACTAAACCTTCGCCCCCATTGTTATGAAC
>CAYHRM010000112.1:0-4030 GCA_964359035.1 uncultured Planctomycetales bacterium | reverse complement strand
AATAATAAAGCGCACTCATGCGCAAGCGCGGCTTAAGATTCCCTCGCGCTAAACTAATTGCCCCAGGTAAAATTTTTATAAAATTATTATAAATCGATGATAAATCCACTAGCTTGGCTTTAAGCTCTAGCTTTTGAGCAACTAATTTTGCATCTTTAAAATCCTGCGGATCGCTATTACAAGGCAAAAATAGAACGAGTAAATTATCTTTACCCACCGCTTCTTTAGCTAAAGCGGCAACCACGGCAGAATCGATGCCGCCAGAAAGACCCAAAATAATTCCTTTGGCCCCGGAATCTTTAACTTTTTGCTTAATCCATGCAATAACTGTATTTTTCATCTTTAAATTAGCTGGAAGGAGCTTCCCCGTTACGAATATTTATTTATAATAGCACAACCAGTAACAGGGTCAAGGAGATATTGAACACCTTAAGGCAGAGATGACAGATTTACTTGAGCTCTTCAGGGTGATGTTTGACTACTTTAGCCTCAACCATATAAATCACATCTTCGGCAATATTAGTCGTATGGTCACAAATTCTCTCTAAATACCGACCAATTAACAATAAGGCTACCGCGCGATCCGCAGTTTTAGGGTCACGCGCTAAATATTCATTAATCAGCTCATCCTGAATTAAATTCCGTAACCGGTCAGCTTCAGAATCCGCTAAAACTACCTGCCGGGCAAGCAAAGCATCTCTTTTAACAAAAGCATCAATCGCATTGCGCACCATATCCTGAGCAACCTGAGAAAGCTTAGGAATATCTACTAACGGTTTAAGTAGCGGCTTCTTCATTAATTCTAAAGATTTTTGCGAAATATCCAAAGCAATATCGGCAATTCGCTCTAATTCTGCGTTAATTTTCATGCCGGTGGTAATATATCTTAAATCCCCGGCCATCGGCTGATAACGAGCAATCAGATCGATGCATTTCTCATCAATTGCCAACTCTAACTCATCAATATTATTATCATTTTCAATGACTGCTTGAGCCAAAGCTTGGTCTCGATTCTTTAAGGATTCCACAGATTTAAAAATTGACTCTTGAGCAAAAACTGCCATCTTTAAAATATCTTTATGCAGTTCTTTTAATTCTTCATCTAAATGTCTAAACATTTGACACCTCCATAATTAACCATATCTTCCAGTAATATAATCTTCTGTTCTTTTATCCTGAGGACTTGTAAAAATATCTTGAGTTTTGCCAAATTCTACTAATTCACCTAAAAGCATAAAACCCGTTTCATCTGAAACCCGCGCTGCTTGCTGCATATTATGAGTTACAATAATAATCGTGTAATTATTTTTTAGTTCACGCATTAACTCTTCAATCCGGCTAGTGGCCTGGGGATCAAGGGTCGAACATGGCTCATCCATCAGTAAAATTTCAGGCTTAACCGCAATCAATCTAGCAATACAAAGTCTTTGCTTTTGTTCCAACGATAAAGTTAACGCGGATTTATTAAGCTTATCTTTTAATTCATCCCATAAAAGAACAGATTTTAAACTATCCTGAACTATTTGCTCAAGTTTAGACTTAGTCAGATTTCCAGTATGCACTCTTTGACCAAAAGCAATATTCTCATAAATCGATAACGGGAACGGATTAGGCCGCTGAAAAACCATCCCCACTTTCTTACGTAAATTAACTAAATCTGTTTTTTCAGATAAAATATTTTCGGTATCAATAATCACTTCTCCATCTACCCGCACGCCTTCAATCAAATCGTTCATGCGATTAAAAACCCGCAATAACGTAGATTTACCACAACCTGAAGGACCAATCATCGCCGTAATCTGCTTCCGCGCAAAATGCGCATTCACGTTAATCAGCGCTTGAAAATCCGCATACCATAAATTTAAATTACTTACTTTAATCTCAACCATTATCCAAATTTTCCTCTAATATAGCCATCGGTACGTTGATCATGCGGTGCAGTAAAAATTTTTTCCGTTTTATCTAGTTCCACAAGTTCACCCGATAGAAAAAAAGCCGTACGATCACCTACCCTAGCTGCCTGTTTAACATTATTGGTCACTAAAACTAAAGTGTAGTCTTTTTTTAATTTAAGCATTGCTTCTTCTATTTTAGCGGTAGAAATCGGATCCAGCCCGGAACAAGGCTCATCAAATAAAATCACATCTGGCTCAACCGCTAAAGTTCTAGCGATACAAAGACGCTGCTGCTGGCCGCCGGATAATTTAAAAGCTGAAACATCTAACCTGTCTTTTACTTCTTCCCAGATATAAGCCTGCCTAAGTGAACGTTCAACAATCGTCGAAATTTTTTGACGATTTCTCTCTCCATGCATCTTAACGCCATAAGCAATATTTTCAAAAATCGATAAAGGTAGTGGTAAAGGCAAGGCAAAAACCATGCCCACTCTTTTACGTAAAACCTCTATATCTAATTTTCTAATGTCTATTTGATCATATTCTAGTCCACCGCTCATTTTAAAATCCGGATGCAAATCATTTAAACGATTAAGCATGCGCAAAAAAGAAGTCTTTCCGCTATTAGAGGGCCCGATCACGCTTAAAATCTCATTGGCTTGGATCTCAATGGTCACGCCTTTTAAAGCATGAATCTGCCCAAACCAAATATTTAAATTTTTAGCATTAAACTTCACCATTTTTTCTTTTTCCTAAAATTATAACGAATAATTATCCCTACTAAATTCATCATTAAAACTAAAAATAATAAAACCAGCGCAGTACCATAGCGCACTTTTTCATCGACATTAGGCACTTGCGTTGAAATTACATATAAATGATACGGCAGCGCCATCGCCTGGTCAAAAATAGATTTAGGAAGTCGCGGCAAATAAAAAGCCGCTACTGTAAAAAGTATCGGCGCTGTTTCTCCGGCTGCCCGGCCAAGCCCTAAAATCGTTCCGGTCAAAATACCCGGTATAGCGTTGGGTAAAACGATATGACGAATAGTTTGCCATTTACTTGCCCCCAGCGAAAGGCTTACTTCACGAAATGACTGCGGCACACTTTCTAGGGCTTCACGAGAAGTGGTAATAATGATCGGTAGAATCATAATTCCTAAAGTCAAAGAACCGGATAAAATCGAAGCGCCAAATTTTAGAAAAACCACAAACAACGCCAAACCAAATAATCCATAAACTACTGAAGGAACTCCGGACAAATTAATAATTGCCAACTTAATTATGCGATTAAGCAAATTGTCTTTAGAATATTCACTTAAATAAATCGCCGCTAGCAACCCAATGGGCAGAGCAAAAAATATTGCCCCAAAAACAAGATATAAAGTTCCCACAATCGCCGGAAATATTCCTCCAGTGCGCATTCCTTGCCGAGGAATATCCGACAAAAATTGCCAATTAATCGCCGGCATTCCTTTTTGTATAATAATTACTACGATTAAACCCACCGGCAAAACAATTAAAAGCGTGGCCAAAAACAGAAAAAAGAAAGCGATTTTTTGCGATCTTTGGGTATTACGCATTAACGATTCCTCTTATGTAAAAATAAATCCGCAGTAACATTGATAATAAAACTCATAATAAATAAAACAATGCCAATAGCAAATAAGGCAAAATAATGTTCGCTACCAACTACCGCCTCCCCCATTTCTGCTGCAATGGTAGCGGTTAAAGTACGCACCGGCACTAAAATACTTTGCGGAATAACCGCGGCATTCCCGGTAATCATCATTACCGCCATCGTTTCACCGATTACCCTACCGATACCCAACATCACCGCAGCCACAATTCCCGAAGATGCTGCCGGCAATAAAACCCGATAAATCGTCTGCCAATGCGTCGCCCCTAATGCAAATGCTCCTTCTTTATAACTTTTGGGCACCGAATAAAGCGCATCCTCGGCCACCGAAACAATCGTTGGCATAGCCATAAAAGCTAAAATTATTGATCCGGACAAAGCGGTTAAACCCGTCGGTAAATTAAATGTAGTCTTGACCCAAGGGACTAAAGTAACCATACCAATAAAACCTAAAACCACGCTGGGGATAGCCGCTAATAATTCAATTCCGGCTTTTA
>CAYHRM010000111.1:0-4090 GCA_964359035.1 uncultured Planctomycetales bacterium | reverse complement strand
ACAGCGGCCAAGGTAAAAGGAATTCCTATCTTCATAAAATCTGTAAATTTAACCGGATACCCTTCTTTTTTAAGTAAACCACAGACAACAATATTGGCTGAGGCTCCGATCGGAGTGATGTTACCGCCAAGGCTAGTGCCAATTAATAAACCAAAAAGAAACAAAGAAGGATTAATCTGTAATTTATCAGACATAATCATCGCCACTGGAAGCATGGCAACCAAGAAAGGGACATTATCAATAAAGGCCGAGAGAATAACCGAAAGAAATACGATAGCCGTATAACCCAATAGAATATTAGCACCTACCAGGCTAGCCAAATAATTCGCCAACACCTGGATCCATCCGGTAAGCGAGATGGCCCCGACAATAATAAAAATTCCCATCAAAAAAAATGTCGTATCCCAATCCAATTTTTTAAGTCCAGAGGCAATCGAGGTTTTATTTACAAGCTTCTCCCAAATTAAAGCTAAGATACCAAAAACCATACAAAGCTGGCCCGCCAATGAAGTAAAACTCGAATCAAAGAACGAAGAAAGCGCCAATAAAATAATTAGGCTTACTAAAAGAACCGTCGGAACCCAACTTTTAACCTTCTCTACCGGAATAAGCTGCGTTTTACTCCGATGTTTTCTAAAAATAAAATACAACACGAAGAAAGAAACAAAAGCCCCCAGCTCCACAGCAAAAAATATGCTCGGTTTACCCCGATAAAAAAAGAAATCACCAAAATTCATCTTAGCAAAGCCTCCTAACAACATGCTGGGCGGATCCCCAATCAAAGTCGCCGAGCCTTGCAAATTACTAGAAACAGCAATGGCAATCATCATGTTCGTAGGATTAATCTTTAGCTTCTTAGCCAGAGCCAAAGCAATAGGTGCCACAATCAATACCGTAGCCACATTTTCAACAAATGCAGAAATAAATCCACTTAAAATACAGATAAACAAAATCGCCCAAGCCGTACTCTTGGCCTTATCCACAACTATTTCAGCAACATAAGCAGGAACCCTGCTCTGCATAAATACATCCGCCAGGATAAGCGTGCCCACAAAAATACCCATTACATTCCAATTAACCGCCAAAAATGCTTCTTTTAACGATATGGCCTGGGTCAAAACCAATAACAAGCTACCTCCCAAAGCCACTAAAGTACGCTTATGCGGAAGTAAAACAAATAAAAAATAAGCAACTACAAAAACAATTAAAGCGATAATTTTTGCATTCATAATTTGTATATTAACATAAATAACCCCGCTAGGCAACGCATTTAGAAAAAACCAATAATCTCCCCCCTAGCTTAAGCTAACAAAAACTATTCCCACCACAATTAATCCTGTACCCACCCAACGCCAAGTGCCCATCTTTTCTTTCAGCACAAACCTAGAGGCCAAAGCGATAAAAATATAATGCATGCTATCGGCAGAAAAAGCAAAATTAAGATCCGCTTTAGAAAGCACCACTAGCCAGATACCTAAGGAAATTAAACTAAAAACAAACCCCGGCCAAAGCCGTGGCTTAATTAATAACTGAAAGATAAATTTAAATATTTTGATAATGTTAAATGTGGGAGTAAAATTTAAAGAATCAATCGTGGACTTTAAAAATAGCTGGTTTATCGTATCGCACAGGCTAGTTAAAGCAATTAAAAAAAGAACCAGTAGCAACCCTTCCTTCATTTAACCTGCTCCGTCCTTTCTTTACTACTCAAAGAAACAAGTACCACTCCGCCTAAAACAAAAAATACACCCAACCATCTCAAAGCACTAACCTGTTCATGCAAAAAGATAATCGAAACAACTGGAACTAAAATATAACTAAAACTAGCGATAGGAACTGCCACGCTTAAATCTATTTTTGCCAAAATTAATGACCAAAGGATAAATACAGTAACCACCGTCAATAACCCGGCCCATAAAAAAGGCGAAGAGAAAACTGCTTTAAAAAAAACTACACTCGTAGCTAAGTCTGTAACTTGCCCACAACTTAGCCCCAGAGTGCTTTTCTTAAACAAAAAGTGCACCGTCGTCTCAAGAACATCACTGGCAATAAGCAAGAGTAATATTTTAAGTGTAACTTTTTTCTTAAACATCTGATTTATGCCTTAAGATCTTCATCAAAATTAACTGGCTTTAAAATAAAAATAAGCGGTTTAAGTAAAAGGTTAAAAATTATATTTCTATGTTTTAGATAAGCAAACAGCGTAATTAACTTCCCACCAGCCTGATTTTGGGTTCATAACCCGTCTGCCCCGGATAATAATAGCGCGGGGAGTTGTCTATACACCACTGAATATTATTCGCCCAACTAATAAAATACAGATTATAACGCAAGGACATATCATAGTCGAAGCCGATAAATCTATCAATAAACAAATTATCATAAACAAAGATCAAACGCCGCTAATTTATTATCCACATAATAAAGAAAAAACCGTGTATGCGGTTTTAAGTCTTGAGCAATTTGTGAAAAAAACTTTTTAGTTAAACGCCCAAACTTAGTTGAGCCGCCATGATAAGCATTCTCATAAAGCCTAATGATCTGATCTATCTGCTCTAAACAATCCGAAACAACCTTAACCTCAATCTTGGCCTCACAATTAGCTTGCTTCATCTTGCGGCTTAAGTTCTTACGCGTAGATGCACCCAGGCTCTTAAGATACTCTGAGAAAAATTTAAAATTTAACTCTACGACTACCGCGGGGAAACTTTTTACTCTGGTAAATCCCTGTTTAATTAAAGCGCCTAAAGGCGGCTCGCTAGATTCAAGAAAATCCTTAAAAATTATTAACGGAGCATTAATCTTTAAAACTAGTTCTTTTAATCCTGCGTGCAAAACTAAAATAAGTTCTTTGACCTCTAAAAAACCTGATCGTATACCCAAAATCCCAAACTCCGAAAAAAGTGAACCGCAGAATAATGTTTTTACAATAAAAAAACGCGGATAAACTTTACGGATAAATCTAATTACTTCAACTAACCTGCCCTCTACGGCAATATCCAAATTAAAATCAGAACTAAATAATGAAGCAATTAATACAATTACATTATCAGAATAAATAACGAGATAGAAAAAACTAAACTCGCGAAGTTCCGAATTACCTAAAACCTTATAAAACGCATAACCCTCCGGAATATCCCCAAAAACTGCATCCAGTCCTTTTTAGCAATCTGATCTATACTGTTATATACTTTAGAGGTAATTTTAGGCATAGATTAGATTAATGTGCTTTAGCTTCTCATAGCCAGCCCCACAGAGAGTTAACTTGAATTTGTGTTCATTTTAACATAAAATAGATAAATTAGATAACAGAAAAGGAATTAAAATTTGAACCTTATACGAGAGATACCGCCAACCGCAGGTTGGCCAATTAACATCACAAGCTTAACCTTACCATTCTTTAAGAAATACCCCGAAAGAGGACTTGAGGAAAAGTTTAAAAAATACCTTGGAGCGCCAGCGGCCCTGGCCACTTATTCCGGAACAGCGGCATTTTATATAATTTTAAAAAACCTCCGGAAGCTTTCCGATAAAAAAACCATCATCATTCCCGCCCTAGTCTGTCCGCTTATCCCTCTAGCCATAAAAAGAGCCGGACTTCAAGTAAAACTTTGTGATATAAACCCAAACAATTTTGACTTTAATCTAAATGCACTACGGAAAGTCTGCACAGAAGATAAAAATATTTTAGCCATACTCGTAGTACATTTAGGGGGGATACCTTCGGAGCTTGAGCCTATTTCAGAGATTGCCAAAAAGGAAAATATATTTATAATCGAAGATTGCGCTCAAAGCCTGGGGGCCGAATATCATAATCAAAAAACAGGTTCCTTCGGAGAATTTGCCTTTTTTAGCCTCTGTCGCGGTAAAGGCCTGACGATCTATGAAGGCGGCCTAGCAATAACCAATAAAGCTGAATATGCCAAGCTTCTCGATACTTGTGCCCAAACGATTATGGGCCAAGATATTTTATCTGAATCTTTAAAAACACTCGAGCTGCTTGCCTACAGTATCTTTTATCGTCAGGAATTATTCTGGTTTGCCTTTAGGATACCACAAATATTCTGGCAAATACGCGAAAATCAAATAA
>CAYHRM010000110.1:0-4095 GCA_964359035.1 uncultured Planctomycetales bacterium | reverse complement strand
GCGTAAGGAACGCGCCGGAGCAAGACGTAAGCCGCAGCACACGGCGAAAATCTTTGTGCCGAAGCAAAAGACGGAAATTATTATTCCTTTGTGGATTTTTTATTTTGAGGAAACTTTCACTTGACATAATGAATAGCTCGTATTAACATTACTAATAATAAAGAACATAAACTTCTCCCCTCGCGGGAGCTTGAGGGTCATTTTTCCCCAAGCGCCGGAGGCTGGGGAAAAATGAGGAGGATTACATGTTGGCAATCAGTTTAATTATTATTGGAATATTGTTTAGGTTTATCCCGCATACTGCGAACTTTACTCCGGTGGCAGCGATCTCTTTTTTTGCTGGAGTGTATTTAAATAAATAGCAGGCTTTGATTGTCCCGCTTTTGCTTATGGTGTTAAGTGTTTTATTTTTAGGTATGCATAATGTGGTGCTTTTTACCTGGGGAAGCTTTGTTTTGGTCACTATCTTGGGAGTTTGGGCTAAAAATCATAAAACTTTTAAGGCGATCGCTTCGACTTCTATTGTTTCTTCAGTTTTGTTTTATCTGGTTACTAATTTTGGTGTTTGGGCGATGGGTTGGTATCCACTGACGGCCAAGGGATTGCTTGATTGCTATATTCTCGGGTTACCATTTTTACGCACATTCACAGTTTCTACGCTGGTTTATACAGCGGTTCTTTTTGGCGCATACGAATTTATCGCACGCGGAGTGCGGGATACTAAGTTAGCCGAAGTTCTTTTATAAAGTTACAAAGTTAACGTTGCTGGTTTTAGGGAAGGCCGTGTGAATCGGTCGCAGTTCCCGCTGCTGTAAAAGAGATCGAAATTCTCGAAAAGTATTAGCCACTGGCTTAACCAAGCTGGGAAGGCTAAAGAGAAAAGTAGGTTCAACTCTTAAGTCAGAAGACCTAATCAGTCAACAGATGTCCAACAATTACTTTTAAACCCGCGGACAGGTTTAAAGGGGTTAGAAACAGGGATAACCCTTAATGCTTTTCGTTAAAGCTTTAAGGGTTTTTTTGTTTTATGCAGGTCCGAGAAAATGGAGAAAAAATGTTTAGTGGTAAATTAGTAGCAAGATTTTTAATTTTATTAGTAGTGGTTTTAGGATCTGTTATTATTTCTTTTGCTGCGGATGTGGATTTAGAGAAAATTGTCGTTACACCTTCGCGTTATGCGCAGGAAATAAATAATGCGGCTACAAGCGTATCAGTAATTGATGAGCAGGATATAGCTAGCTCTGGCGCTGATACTGTCACTGACACCTTGCGTTCAGTACCTGGAATTATGGTGCGCAATTATTATGGTAATGACAGTAAGGTATCGGTAGACATTCGAGGATTTGGCGAGCAAGGAGCATTGGATACTCTTATCATTGTAGATGGTAGAAGAGTGAATGAAATTGATCAAAGTGGGGTAGATTGGACCCAGATACCATTAGACCAGATTGAGCGTATTGAAATAATTCGTGGAGGCTCTGGTGGGGTTTTGTATGGAGATAATGCTGTAAGTGGAGTTATTAATATTATCACTAAAAAAGGTCGTGGTAAGCCGAAATTTACTTTTGGTACCGAAATAGGAAGCTACGACCAAAATAAAGAGCGTCTTAGTTTTAGTGGTGCGATTCAGGATTTTTCGTATTTGTTATCAGGAAGTTTTGAAGGTACGCATGGCTATAGGAACAACAGTTATTACAAAGCTACAGATTTTACTTCTAAGTTTGATTATGATTTATTTCCTAGTTTGGCTTTACGTTTTTCCAGTGGATACAATAGATCTTCTTATGGTTTACCGGGCCCGTTAACTGAAGCTCAAATGCAGCAGTTTAGTAGAAGATACTCTCTATACGGAGATGATCACGCTAATAATTTAGATTATTATTTTGATCTCGGTGCCGGGACAAAATCTTTGCCAGTAGGTAATTTAGATCTTGATATTTCCTATAGGAAAAAAGCGGTGAATACGTTGTTCTTAACATCGTATGGAGGTTATAATCCTATTTATAAAAACAATATCAATACTATAGGGTTTACTCCCAAATATACGCTGGATAATGATGTATTTAAATTAAAGAACAAATTCATTACCGGAGCGGATATCTATCAGTCTCAATTTGTTTCTAATAATTATTCTAATGCTGATGTTCTACAGAATTATTCTCATATTAATAAGACTTCGATGGGATTATATTTACAGGATGAGCTGAGTCCTTTAGATAAACTTGCTCTTACTGGAGGCTGGCGTTGGGAACAAGCGCGTTATACTTTTAATTACCATGATTTTTCAGGGTATAATGGGGATATCGATTCGAAGATTATTCCGGATAAACAAGCATTTAGCGCTGGGGCTACTTATAACTATATGGAAGATTCTAGTTTGTTCTTTAACGTAAATCAGAATTTTCGGTTTCCTGCTACGGATGAATATTATAGTGTTTGGGGTACTCCTCCGGTAAATATCAATCTTAAGCCACAAACATCCAAAAATATCGAATTTGGTTTAAGGCATAGCTTTAATCGGGATATAAAATTTGATGTTAGCTTTTATAGGATGAACGTGGAGAATGAGCTCTATTATAATCCTATGACATTTGCTAACGAAAATTATGCTAAGACAATTCATCAGGGCGTAGAAGTATCGTTTAACGCGAAATTATTTAAGAGATTTGGATTATTCGGGAATTATGCTTATACTAAAGCTAGTTTTGAAGGAGGGATTTACGACCAGAAAATCGTGCCTATGGTTCCGAGTAACAAAGCGAGCTTAGGATTTATGTTTATTCTTCCGAAAGATATAACTTTAAATATTTTGGGCAATTTTGTCGGTAATCGGTATTTTATTAATGATCAGGCAAACAATTTCTCGAAACTTAATGGGTACGTCACTATGGGCGCCAATATTTCATATACCTTTAAAGATTTTAGTATTACCGGCGCAATGAACAATATATTCGACCAGATGTATTCGGAATATGGGGTATGTAATTCTACGACTGGAGCGAAGAATTATTATCCTAGCCCGGGAAGAAGTTTTAACTTAAAAGCCAGTTATTCTTTTTAAATTATGTCAGAATATATTTGCCCACATTGTCAGCAGCCTATCTATGACAAAGAGGCATTGTTATGTTTATATTGCGGCCGAAGCTTAAGTAGGGCAGTAGGTTTTATGGGCCACTTAAGGTATCTTAAGCCCAAAGTAATTATTATAATTATTGTAGTTTTAGTGCTGCTTAGTTTTATGATTCTTATGATTAAAAAATAATGGGGCCGTTTCTATTTTTTAAATTTAAAAAATAGAAACGGCCCCATTATTTCAATTTCTTGCCAGATTACCTGGGCTATGATAAAATAAACCATGATTGTTGACCGACTTTTGCAATTTACTTTAGCGGTTTCTATCTTTGTACATGGAGCAATTCTTTTATCTAGCCCTAATTTTAATCCTTTTACCCCTGCGCCAAAAACTCAAGAAATAGCCGTCCATTACATTAAGGAAAATTTAAAAACTAAATCAATGTTTAAGAGTTTTTCTGAACCGGGTAGGCAGAAGTTAATGCCGGTCTCTGAACCATTCTTAAAGCTAGATTCTAAGATGGTTACCGGCACACGGAGGTTGCCTTTGCCTTATGTTGAACAGGAAAATTCTTCTGGTGGATCAAAAGAGCTGTCAGGAAGGTTAAAGAGCGGTGGTTTGGTTTCTTCTGGCCAAGGCCACCAACCAAGAGGATTTTCTAAACCCACTTTCATAAATTCTCAGGTGTTGGCGATAAAAAAGAAGATTACTTTACCGGCAATCGAAATGGCCAAAATTGATAATCCCAGCTATATCAGTTATTATCAGATCGTTAGGGAGAAGATTCGTCGCAGTGCTTATCAAAATTATACGCATAATGAAACCGGTGAGGTCTATATTTCGTTTATTATTTCTAATGACGGTTACATTAAGGATGTGCGTTTAGCTGAAGAGAAAACTACGGCTAATGACTACTTGAAAAATATTGCTTTAAGAAGCATTAGAGATGCCTCGCCTTTTCCTAATTTTCCCAAGGAGCTTGATTACCCCCAGCTATCTTTTAATATCATTATTTCATTTTT
>CAYHRM010000109.1:0-4164 GCA_964359035.1 uncultured Planctomycetales bacterium | reverse complement strand
CCACCGGAATACGAAAGATCATTGGCGTTAAAAAATCGACCCCGAGCGAGAAACTTGGCAGGATTATTTATACAATACATTATTTAATGATACGGCGGAAGACAAGGCTCGACAGCCTGCCGGTAAGCCCGAGTAAGCTTTACGGTGAAAAACTACGTAAAATTATATTACGATATTAATAAGTTTCTGCGGGACAATGATGATTTTTTTCGGAGATTTACCTTCAAACCAGGGGATTAATTTCTCATCCTTCTGAACTAACTCTTTTAACTTATCCTCAGATAGATCACGCGGAACTTCGATTTTGCTACGCACTTTCCCATTCACCTGAATAACTAACTCCACCTTTTCTTCAATCAATAACCCCGGATCATACTTTGGCCAAGAGGCTTTAAAAATACTCTCTTTATTTCCTAAAATTTCCCAAAGCTCCTCAGCAAAATGCGGAACAATCGGGCTAAGCATAATCACCAGATTGAAAAATACCTCTTTATTTGCGCCTAATTGATAAATAGTGTTAGTTAACTCCATCAAGCTGGCAATCGCAGTATTAAACTTAAACTCGCCAAAATCTGTGCTAACTTTTTTAATTGTTTTATGCAAACTCTTCAACATCTCTTGATCTAAATGATCCACCAAATTATCCTGAATCCGCCAAACACGGTTCAAAAATTTAAATGCCCCCTCTAATCCACGCTCGTCCCACTCCAGCTCTGTTTCCGGCGGAGCAGCAAAAAGGATAAACAGACGCAAAGCATCCGCGCCATAATCTTTAATCATCGAATCCGGGTCTACAATATTACCCCGAGATTTTGACATTACCTCCCCGTCTTTTAAAACCATCCCCTGAGTAAGCAGTTTCTCAAACGGCTCAGAAAAATCTATCATCTTTAAATCCTGAAAAAACTTGGTAAAAAACCGCGAATACAATAAGTGTAAAATTGCGTGCTCAATCCCTCCGATATACTGGTCCACCACCATCCAATACTTTGCCTCTTGCAGATCAAACGGCGCTTGATTAAATTTGGGAGAACAAAATCTTAAAAAATACCAGGAGGAATCAAAAAAAGTAGCCATGGTATCCGTTTCCCGCCTAGCTTTACCTTTACATTTAGGACAAGTTACTTCCACAAATTCTTTTACTTTACTTAAGGGGCTCCCGCCTTCTCCGGTAAAAGGTGCATCCTTAGGCAACTCCACAGGCAAATTCTGATCAGGAACCGGAACCACACCACAATTTGGGCAATAAATTATCGTAATCGGCGTGCCCCAATAACGCTGACGAGAGATTAACCAATCGCGCAGGCGCCAATGTGTCTGAATTTTGCCGATCCCCTTAGCTTCCATCCACTGAGCAATTTTTATTTTTGCCTGTTGATTATCTAACCCGTTAAACTCTGCAGAATTTATCTGTTCGCCATCCCCTTCATAAGCCTCTGACAATTGTTCAGCCGATTTTATCCTCTTATCTTTAGGGCTAATCACCAGACGCATAGATAACCCATGCTCTTTAGCAAAAAGAAAATCACGCTGATCATGCGTCGGCACGGCCATAATCGCGCCAGTTCCATATTCCATTAAAACATAATCGGCAATCCAAATAGGAACCTGTTCATTATTTACCGGATTAACCGCAAAGCTCCCCGTAAATACCCCTTCTTTTTTAACATCCGAGGCCGCACGCACAATCTTACTTTCCGAAGCAACTTTTTTAATAAATTCCAAAGCCTCTTTTTCCTGATGCGTGCCTTTAATCAAATCCATGACTAACGGATGCTCCGGAGCCAAAACAATATAAGTTGCCCCAAAAATAGTATCCACCCGAGTAGTAAATACCGAAATCGACTTAGCGCTATTTGTTAAGCGAAAATAAATATCTACGCCGCTGCTTTTGCCAATCCAATTGCTCTGCATCGCCAAAACCCGCTGCGGCCAATCTTTAAGCTGGCTTAAATCCTCCAGCAATCTTTCTTTATAGGCGGTAATCTTTAAATACCATTGCTCTAAATCTTTTTGCTCAACTTTTTTATGGCAACGCCAACAGCCTCCATCAATTACTTCCTCATTAGCCAAAGTCGTTAAACAGCTTGGACACCAATTAACCTGAGAAGTTTTTTTATAAGCTAAGCCTTTCTCAAACATCTTTAAAAATATCCATTGATTCCATTTATAATAATCACTTTGACAGGTAGAAACCTCCCGCTCCCAATCATAAGAAAAACCCATTTTCTTTAATTCTATTTCCATCTCTTTAATACATTTAGCTGTCCAATCCGCGGGCTTAGTTTTATTTTTTATTGCCGCATTCTCGGCGGGTTGGCCAAAAGCATCAAAACCCATGGGATGCATTACGTTATACCCCTGCAAAGTTTTAAAACGACTAGCCACATCACCAATCGTATAGTTACGCACATGGCCCATATGAATTTTACCGGATGGATAAGGGAACATTTCCAATAGATAATATTTTTTGCGCAAAGGATCAGCTTGCGCACGAAAGGCATGGCTCGCCAACCATTTTTTCTGCCATTTATCTTCAATTTCTTTAAAATTATAATGCATTTTATTTCGTCGTGAAGGTTTAAACCTCCCCGACTGCTATTAATAATTTAATTTCGGTTTAATTTTCTCACTAACGCGAGATTCTCTTTATCGCTATCTTCGGTGCTTTTAGGTGTCTCTAAAATCATCGGGATATTCTTTAATCGGGGATGATTAATAATTCTTTTCATCCCCGCCATACCAATATGGCCTTGGCCGATATGATCATGCCGATCATGATGGCAACCAAGCTCCCCGGCGGCATCATTAAGATGGATCAATTTAATCAAACGCGTTCCCACCATCTCTTGGATTTCATCAATCATTGCCTCTAAGCCAACTTTGGTCGCCAGATTATACCCGGCTAAATAAGCATGCGCCGTATCTAAACATAAACCTACGCGGGATTTTTCTTTTAAGCCTTTTAGAATCTTTTGCTGATGATAGAATCTATAACCGAGCCAAGATCCGGAACCAGAAGTATTCTCTAATAATATCCCCACCTTAGAATCTTTGGTCTGTTCAATTATTTTATTTAGTGCTTCAATCAACCGCTTGATCCCGGCATCCTCAGAAGTTTCCTTATGGCTACCCATATGCGTAACAATATAGTCAGCGCCTAATTTGTCAGCTTCCTGAATATCTTCAATATAAGCCTGAATAGAACTGCGGTACAAGCGCACATCCGGGGAAGCTAAATTAATCAAATAAGATATATGAATAAAAACCGGATTAATTTTAAATTTTTTGCGCCTTAAATTAAATTCCTTAATCTCTTCCGGGGCAATTTGACTGCCATTACGCCAAGACTGCGGAGAGCGGCTAAATATCTGCAGCGTATCGCATTTCAAATTATGAGCAATATCCAAGGTCTCATAAATCTTTTTCGCTCCTGAAACATGCGTACCTAAGACCATAAAAGTAAAAACTACCCCTTTCTCTTCAACCGACCAACTAACATATCAATAGAAACTTCTAAAACATCAGCAATTTTAGTAATAGTAATAATTGTAGGCTCTTTCGCTACATTAGCCTCAATTTTTACAAGGGTTGCCGTGGAAATATCGGCTAGACGAGAAAGCTTTTCTTGCGTCAATCCCTTTTTTAACCTAAATTTTCTTATATTTTGAGCTAACATTTTTCTCGATTTCCTACATTATTGTATTAGTATATATGTATAAGTATAATTTATTACTCACATAATAAATTATACTATATATGTCTAAAAAAATCCATAAAAACCTACGTTAGAAAAATGCAATTTCTTCGTCTATTATTATAAGGAGGCATAAAAAATGAATCTATACCCAGAAAGCATAAAACTGCAGGCAAGAAACCTTAGAAGTAGGGGGTGGACTTTAGGTGAAATTTGTTTAAAAATGAACCTGCCCAAAAATACCCTCTCCGGGTGGATTAAGGATATAAAACTGACTAAACAACAAGAAAAGCGGATAAAGACGAAAATAACCACTTCTGCAGCAATGGGAAGGATATTAGCTGTTGCCGCAAACCACCGAAAAATTGAGCAATGGAAAAAAGGGATTCGTAATTCTGTAAAACATTTTAAAAATATCTCCCTAAAGAACCCAGAACTCGGCAAACTCATCTGCGGCTTACTTTATC
>CAYHRM010000108.1:0-4240 GCA_964359035.1 uncultured Planctomycetales bacterium | reverse complement strand
ATTCTTAATCCTAATTTCCTAGCTAGCTCAGGCCTGAGCATAAACTTCCTTATCGTAGCAAGGCCACCCTTCCTTCTGCCATCGGGCGTACCAAGATTTCCATAAAGTTTATTACGCACCAATGCTCCTAGCTTAGCCGCTCTATTAATGTACCAAAATTGTGATAAAATCTTAATTTCTTTTGGAATTGCTATATTATAATTCGCACGTAAATCTAAGAGGACGTTAAAATTCATAGTAGTTTTTTCCCTACACCAATCACTTAATGTCCTCTTGTTTATATTAAAAATATTAGCCAGGTTATTCCGGCCTAAGTTTAATTTTTTCCTAACGTCTGCAATAAACAAGCTCTGTTTACCTTCAGGAAACTTTACCCTATTATTTTTAATCTGCTCTGCCATATCAACTATTGAGTCAAAAAAATAAACGGAGAGGGCGAGGTTCGAACTCGCGAGGGGAACATGTCCCCTTCCGGTTTTCAAGACCGGTGCACTCAACCAGGCTATGCGACCTCTCCAAATTATTTAGATATTCTTAATTACTCAAAAGCTTAATATAAATATTTATATTATTTAAATAAAAAAAGCTGCTTAAAAACCGTAAGGAATATATTCCTGAAAATCGTAAAAGAAACATTGCAGAAATTGATAAATGAAAACTCCTTAAAAATTAAACTAAAACCCAAAGCCAATAATGCCAAGTTTAATATAAAAATAAAAGAGAACCCAAAAATGTAATTTGCTTTTAAGAAATCCCCTTTTTTCGAGCGAATAGCCTTAGCGGCAAAGGTCAAATGCAGAATACTGCTAAAACCAATCAAAAAAAGCGTATATTCAATTAACCAAATTTCCTTAATCCCAATTGCCAATAAGCCATAAATAATAAAAAACAAAATCGTATAAATCGGCAATAAAAAAGGCGCAACATTCACCATGGGCTTAAAAAAGCTAAACATAATTTCTAAAAGTTTATGCCCTTTATTATAAATTACCATCGGCTCCCAAATAAATAGATGGATGGCCAAAAAACTAATTAAGCCATTATAAAAAATCTGCTGCAACCCCTGATCAATTTGGGTAAATTCATTAATAAAGGATACTACAGATGAATAAACCAAAGGTAAAATAACAATCGCCAGAATAAATTTGATTATCCCAAAAACTTTACTAGACAATCCGGAGATTTTACTAGAGAAATCACCGCCAAGGCCACCAAGATCATTCTGGGCGGGCTTTTGGTTACCCTTTAGTGCTTGTTTCTCAAGAAATTCTTTCTTGGCCATTTAAATACGGCTGTAAGATTTTAGGAATTAAAACTGAGCCGTCCTCCTGTTGGTAATTTTCTAATATTGCTACCACGGTGCGGGCCAGAGCAACACCTGACCCATTTAAGGTATGTACGAACTCTATCTTTTTACCTTCCTTGCGACGAAATCTTATATTTGCTCGACGCGCCTGAAAACTTTCAAAATTACTACAGCTAGAGACCTCCAGCCACTTATCCGTTCCGGCAACATGAACCTCTAAATCATAACATTTACTAGCGGAAAAACTTAAATCCTGCGTAGCCAACAACACCACCCGATAAGGCAGCTCCAAAAGCTCTAAGACCTCCTGCGCATTAACAACCAGTTTCTCTAATTCAACAAAGGAATCTTCAGGTTTTACAAATTTAACCATCTCCACCTTATCAAATTCATGCACACGGATTAAACCCTTAGTATCTTGGCCATAAGAACCTGCCTCTCTTCTAAAACATGCCGTATAAGCAGCATAACAAATCGGAAGCTTATCCTCTTCCAAAATTTCATCACGGAACATATTGGTTACTGGCACCTCCGCAGTAGGAATAAGAAAAAGGTCATCATCTTTTAATTTATACATATCCTCTTCCAATTTGGGAAGTTGCCCAGTACCCAACATTGAAGCACGATTAACCAAAAAAGGCGGAAAAATCTCAGTATAACCATGTTGATTCGTATGCAAATCCAACATAAAATTAATCAAGGCGCGCTCTAATTTTGCCCCCCAGCCCTTAAACAAAATAAAATTTGAGCCGGTAATTTTAGTTGCCCGGTTAAAATCTACAATATCTAAATTCTGGCAAATCTCGATATGACTGAGCGGTTTAAATTCAAATTTTTTTCCTTCCCCCCAACTTCGCACAATTTTATTAGCCGAAGCATCCCCTACCGGCAATGTTGCATGCGGCAGATTAGGAATATTCAAAAGCAATTTATTTAATTCTGCTTCCTGCTCTTTTAATTGGGCTCCCAGCTCTCCAATACGCTGAGAAATTTCTTTCATCGAAGCAATTTTATCTTTAGCATCTTTCTTCTCTTTAAGCAATGCACCTATCTGATCATTAGCTTTATTGCGCAAAGCCGCTAACTCTTCAAACTCAGCTAAGGCTTTACGCCGCGCATCATCAATCTTAATCAGGCCATCAATGTCAATCTTTAAAGCACGATGTTTAATTGCCTGCCTGACTAAATCCTGATTTTCTTTTATAAATTTTATATCTAGCATTTTTCCCCTTTATTTCAACAAATATACACAATCAATTATAACGCCAAGATATTAATTAAAGAATTATTTATATTATACCTTTAGATTGCAATTCTTTCAACAAGATATCTAGATGGTAGATTTTAGGAAGGTTAAAAAGTGAGCCATGTAGGAGTCGAACCTACGACCTTGACATTAAGAGTGTCCTGCTCTACCAGCTGAGCTAATGGCCCGAAATTAATTATACTAATTTATCCCTCAAGATTATATATGTATTATTAGATCTTATCAAGATATTTTTCTATTATCTAAATACATTAACTTTAGATTTATACTTAAGCTAACTCTAAGGCAAGCGTGAAAATTTATAAAGAATTATAAAATAAAAATTGTAACTATAGTATTATCAATCTTTTATGAAAATAAGAATATTTTTACCCGCCCTTGAAATTATTCAAAGTATATGTTAAGCTTTTACTACAATCAGGAACAGCTTTGAAAAAGGCTAACTAGCAGTAATGCTGGGGCGCAAAATGACAGCTCCGAGGTTTTCGGAGGGCTGCATTGCCAAAGGATGAACCCTAAAAGAATCCTTTTAGGGTTTTTTATGGCCCCGGCTCTTAATAAGCGGGGTTTTTTAATGGGCAAGGAGGTGCAGAATGGGTAAAAAAGAGATTTTAACGGGTTTAATGATTCTTTTGACAATTTCTACGGTCTGGGCGAGTGATAGTGTAACGATTGGCATGTCTTGCACTATACCTTCTATTCCAGGGGTAAATGCTCCTGCACGCATACCAGAGACTTTAGTTAAGAATTACCAAAGAGAAGATGTTGCTAATATAAACTCCACTGCCACGGTAGGAGAAGAAATTATAGAAAAGGAGGAGAGAAAAGAAACCCTTCTTGCCCAAGGAGAAAAAGTTACCGCAGACTTAAGAACAATTTACGCGCGGTAACACCCACTCCTCCTCTTTCTATATTTTACGTAGAGGAATGTTCCAAACTGAAGATTCCCCCTCTCGCAGGGGGAATTTCTTTTTAAGGACAACTAAAGGTAAATAATAAACCGGTATTGTATTTAAATCTGCGGATATTTCATGATCTCCGGGTTGCGCCTGTGAATAAACATAACTGCCATCTACGCCGGTAATCATTGTTTTATTCCCATCCAAAGTTATTGCCACTCCCGCTACACCTTTTTCTCCCACTGAATATTCACCGTCTCCATTTAAATCATCAAAAACCAGACCACGAATCTCTGAACGCGAAATTATACCAAAATAAACTTTCGATCCAGCAGCATTAGCAATAGGAATCTGCTGAGTTACCGGAACGGTGAGCATATAACCTGCCGGCAAGCTCCCGGTATCTAAAGTTACATAAGCGATCTTACCACGGGCTTTCTCAAATTTAAAATATCCCAGCTCATCAGTAATCTGGAATTGCTTCTTACCCAGCCAAACCTTGATACCAAAGATCGGAGGCTCATCACGATCCATTAGGCCATTAGAATTATAATCTTTAAAAACATACCCCTGAATAGTCGAGACAGCATCCCAACGCAACCCAGTATCCCAAAGTAGTTTCATCCCGACGTTAAAACTACCCTCCACCCGACTGGTAGCCGTAGAATTTTCTTTCCAAATATTTCGAATTCTGGCAGAAGCGTAAACTTCCTGGCCATCAGCAGGCCGAAAAGAAAGCTCGCTATAACCCTCAATAAAATCTTCCCC
>CAYHRM010000107.1:0-4244 GCA_964359035.1 uncultured Planctomycetales bacterium | reverse complement strand
ACATGATATGGCTTTTCTTTTCCGGCCCCATTAACACTCTTTCTACGGATTTATCTAAATCAATCTCCTCCACGGCTTCTTTATTATTACGCGCAGCCATTAACGCCGCCTCATTACAAAGATTAGCCAGATCCGCTCCGGAAAAACCCGGAGTTTGGCTAGCCACAGATTTTAAATTAACGGTTTCCGAAAGTTTAATCTTACGCGTATGGACTTTAAGTATTTCTTCACGCCCCTTAATATCCGGCAGATTAATAATAATGGTGCGATCAAATCTTCCTGGGCGCAAAAGTGCCGGATCTAACGTATCTGGGCGATTAGTAGCCGCAATCAAAATAAGCCCCTGTTGACCGTCAAACCCATCCATCTCTACCAATAACTGATTAAGTGTCTGTTCACGTTCGTCATTACCTCCACCAATTCCGGAAAAACGTAAACGGCCCACCGCATCAATTTCATCAATAAAAATTATTGCCCCTTTTCCAGAAACTACCCCGGCCTTACGCCCCTGATCAAATAAATCTCTTACCCGGCTAGCACCTACCCCAACAAACATCTCAACAAAATTAGAACCAGAGATACTAAAAAATGGCACGTTGGCTTCTCCGGCAACTGCCCGAGCAATTAATGTCTTTCCGCAACCTGGAGGGCCAACTAAAAGTACCCCTTTAGGAATCTTACCGCCTAATTTTTGAAATTTTTTAGGATCTTTAAGAAACTCAATTACTTCTTTTAGCTCTTCTTTTGCTTCATCAACACCCGCGACATCATCAAAAGTAGCCTTTTCAGCATTACTTTGAATTTTAGACTTAACTTTTCCAAATGACATAATTCTACTGCCTAATTGTTCTCCTCGAGCGGCCATCATCCACCAGAAAAAAATAAGCAATAATATCGGCCCTAAATTAAAGAGTAGCGTAACCCAAAATGTTCGCGCCGGCTTAATCTCAAAACTCTTTAAATTTTGCCGCATCAGGCTAAGCATTTCCGGATCATTCTCCGGGATATTCACAAAAAATTTAGAATTATCCGAAAAATCACCCTGAAGTATATTCTCCGTCTTAGTAACCTTATTTATACTCCCAGGGTTACTTTTTAGAGTTTGATAAAACTGGCTATAAGAAATCTCTTTAGGAATACCAGTGATAGGAATATTACTAAAAGAATTCATTAATATAATCAAAAGGAAAAAGACCAATAACCAAGCAAAAGGAAAACGTTTTATAATATTGGGTTTATTAGGTTTAGAATCTTTTTGTGCGGACATTTTTATTCTCCAGGTTTAAAAAACACTTAAATAATTATTGATTAAAAAAATAAATAAGCTTATTTATCCAATCTAAAAGCCAGTTCAGATTTTTTATTATAGCCTGAAAAATATCTAAAATCAAGTATTTAAAAATAAAGGGGAGCGCTTAAAATAAATGGGGACGCTTCTATTTAATTAGATGGCTATCCGAGTATTAAATAGAAGCGTCCCCATTTATTTCTTTAAAAAAAGTAGGCTACTGGCAGATTTTTGTACGCAGATTCCTTTAGGTAGATCAACTACGGAGCCACGGGGCCGCCAATAAATTAAATCTTCAAGCTCCTTAATATGCTGAAAGCTTATTCTACGCGTATCTCCCTGAACAGCACAGATACTTTGGCGCAACTTAAGCCGCAAGATTGCCGGATGCAATTTCTTAATTTTTTCAAGCTTAAGCCGCCGGCAGTTACCTTTTAAGCTACGTTTAGCGACTTGATCCAAATATTCGTAATCATAAGAAACACTTTGTGCCAAATTAGCCAATACGCTTACGATATTAATATTATATTTTTTTATAAGCAAAGGAATTAAATGATGACGAATCTTATTGCGCAAGTAAATTTCTTCTTGGTTAGTGGAATCAATGCACGGTTTTACGCCTCTTTTTTTTAAAAATTTATCAATTTCCCAGCGCGTTGTTTCTAGGAGCGGACGAATAAATACTGTGCCTTGAATAACTCTTCGAGCAGATATTCCAGATAAACCCGATAAACCCGTACCGCGTAGCAGCCGCATCAACACCGTCTCCGCCTGATCATCAAGGTTGTGCCCCAAGGCGATCTTATCCGCTTTTATAGTTTTTGCGGTTTGAATAAAAAATTTTAATCTTTCATCCCGAAAAAATTCCTCTAATGAACCTTTTCTCTTCTCCTGCGAATTGGCTAATTGTTTTATCGTGACCGGAAGGCTAAGTTTTTGACCCCAATTTTTTACAAAAAGCGCATCCTGAGCTGAGTCCTTACGTAAACCATGATCCAAATGCACAATATGTAATTCTAAGCCCAACTTAGATTTTAAGCTAAAAAGCTTCAAAAGTAAAGCCAAGGAATCCGGACCGCCGGAAACAGCCACCAAAATTTTATCTTTTTTTTGAATTAAAGAATAATTATTAATTGTTTCTATAAATTTATCCATGCTTGATTTATTTTATCATAAAATTACAAAATTTATAGGTGGAGTTGCCTATAAAGAAGTGGTCTTCACCTTAAGATTATTACTCGCGGCGATATTTTTTGTGGGAGCCAATAACTTCAAAGTGCAATTCCTGTTAGTTTGCGGAAAACCCGATTTATACGCAAAAATTCATCTTAGTGCAGCAATTTGCGGCCTACCGCTAATATTTCTGCTAATACATTATTTTTCTTACAGCGGAGCAGGTGTTTTTATACTCACCTCAATCATTATCGAAAAAATAACCAAAAAAATTCTTAATTAAATAATTGAAATATTACTCGCTGAGAGTGACGCGGGGAGTTTGTCTTTTTTCATAAGAAGATTTAAATTCATTAAATTTCAAAGTATGGATGGCCGGCGGATCAATAAACTTAATCCCGCATTTATAGTTTCCATGATTAATATAATTGCAATAACAAACAACTCCTTTGAATCGTATAAACCTAGTTAATCCAAAAATACCGCCCGCTAAAGCTATTTTTATCCTGAATCCGCGCGGTAAAAAATACTTAATAATTATGCCCATGCCCCCGCCGGAAATATCCGTAGCCTTGTCTTTATGCATATCTTTGGTCGACAAAGAAAAAACCTGGTCTTTTTTCTTTTCCGCCTTCCAAAAGATCTCTAAATCAACCGGTATTCTAAGTGTATTTCTAGTTTCCATAATAAAAGATTAACGCTGCTTTCCTCTTCTTTCTATTTTTTTAATAAATTTATCTAAATTACCTTGCTGTTTTTTATCTAAGTTGATAAATTTTACTCCCATGCGATAGTTATATCTTTTTCTTGGCAATTTGGAAGTATAGATAATTTTAGCCTGCAGTTTAGGCAAAGACTTATTTTCAGGAAGAATATCAATAGCCAGGCCTTCTTTTAGCTTGCTGATCGCCGCCAGGCCCATACCTGAGCGGCTAAGATCTAAAATATAAGCCTTCAGCTGCTTATTTTTTTCATATTTAATCAATAGGTAAATTTTTTTCATCATTCGCTATTCGGCCAAGGTTATACGCGGATCTTTTCGTTTCTCATAAACTGATTTAAATTCATTAAATTTTGCAGAATATGATGCTGGAGGGTCAATAAACTTAATCCCGCATCTAAAATTAGACTGCTTTATACAACTACAATAACGAACTTCTCCCTTAAGCCTTAAAAAACTTTTTAGCCCCAGGGTCGTACCCGAAAAAGCAATTTCTATCCTTAAACCAGTCGGTAAAAAATGCTTTGAAATTATCCCCATTCCTCCCGAAGATATATCGAAAGCCTTATCCCGGCAAGCACTTTTTATCCCCAGCTGATAAGGCTGGCCCAACTTTTTATCAACTTTCCAGGCAACTTTTAAATCAATTGGAATTCTAAGGGTATTATTAATTTCCATAATCTAAATAAATTTAATAGTTTTCTTTATTCGTTTTAACTTATTAATAAATTTATCCAAATAACTTTGTTGTTTTTTATTTAAGTTGATGAATCTTATACCCGTACGATAATTATAAATTTTCCTGGGCAATTTAGAGACATAAACAATTTCTGCCTGCAGCTTAGGTAAAAGTTCATTTTTAGGGGTTATATCTATATTTAAACCTTTTCTTAAGCGGCTAACCGCAGCAATACCCATACCTAAGCGGCTGAGGTCTAAGATATACGCTTTAACTTTCTTATTCTTTGCAAGCTGAATCTCTAGAAATATTTTTTTCATATTAGCTCTGGTGGCGGAGAGTGGATTTAAACCACCGACCAAGCGGGTATGAGCCGCGTGCTC
>CAYHRM010000106.1:0-4266 GCA_964359035.1 uncultured Planctomycetales bacterium | reverse complement strand
TCATCAGTATTTTGTGGTGAGGCTTAAAAAAGGGAGTATTGTTTTTTCCAACATGCGCATTGCGATCAAGGACGGAATTGCCTTTATGCGTTCGAATAATCTAATGGTTTTTGCGCAGATTTAAAAAACGAGATTGCTTCCCAATGACGGGCTCGCAACAGGCTGCGCAATCTAAAAGAACAATATGTCCACACTGGCATTAACAATTCTAATGTTTTTAAGTACCGCCGGTCCGTCTGCAGTTATCGCTTTTGTGGGGTATACCGCTGTTAAGTCCATTGCTCGTAATCCTTCCGCCAGCCCAAAAATATTTATCGTGATGATTTTATCTTTTATTTTTGCTGAAGCAATCGCCATTTTAGCACTTTTGATTTTATATAATTTATTTTCTAAATAGGGCCAATAGATCATGCTTATCCAACTTTTAATTCTACAGCTTATTACTTTTGCCGGGATTATTTTTTTATTGCGTTTTATGTTTGCCCGTAATTTAAAGTCAGCCCTGGATAGATTAAATATTTTACATGAAGAAAATCTAGCTAAAGAAGAGCAGCTTAAAGATGAACTGCGGCGTGCTGGAGAGGAGACCCAGGCTCAGATTCAGCAGGGTAGGGATGAAGGTGCGTTGATTATTGAGGAGGCGAGTAAAGAAGCTCGACGGGTAAGTGCGAATATGGAGGAAAAGGCTAAACAGCGAGCCGAGAAGATTATTAGTGATGGCCGCCTGGAAGCGGAAAAACTTAAAATAAGCGTAATTAAAGATATTCAGGCGCAGAGTATTGAATTGGCTTCAAGAATGATTGCTCAGCTACTTACTGAAACGGATAAAATTGCCCTGCAATATGAGTTTGCTAACGGAATTATCGAAGAGATCTCTCGATTGCCAAAAGAGCAATTTAATTTGCAGGATAATCAAATGGTTAAAATTACGTCTAGTTTTCCGCTTTTAGACAGGCAGAAAGATGAAATTCGGCGTGTTTTAAAACAGAAGATTGGTAAAGAGGTAGAACTAAAAGAGCAGATTGATCTTAGTATGATTGGCGGCCTGACGGCAGAGCTGGGCGGTATGGTTATTGATGGAACGCTAAAGAGTAAGCTTCAGAGAATTATTCCTCACCTTAAATAGGTCACTACGCTCCTCACAATGACACGTAAAAATAATGAAAATTGAAGCATTAGATATAAAAGAAATCGGAAGAATCGAAGAGCTCAAGCAGGGGATCGTCAAGATCAGCGGTTTACCTAATTGTGCCTTTGGAGCGGTAATTGAATTTAATGATGTTTTTTTGCCAGACGGACAAGGTTTAAAGGGAATGATCGTGGAGTTTGATGCGCAGTTTGCTTTTGGAATTGTTTTAGGTGATGAACGTAAGATTAAAGTCGGTGACACGGTTTCAAGCCGTGGCCAATTGCTCAGTGTTCCGGTAGGGGATAATTTTATTGGCAGAGTAGTTAATCCTTTGGGTAATCCCATTGATGCCAAAGGTAAAATTGAACATTCGGCAATTTATCCGGTATTTCGCCAGGCAGCTGGTGTTATGGAACGTGAGCCGATTGGTGAGCCCTTGCATACGGGGATAAAAATTATTGATATGCTTATTCCTTTAGGCAAAGGGCAGCGCGAATTAATCGTCGGAGACCGGCAGATTGGTAAAACCAGCATTGGTTTGGATACAATAATTAATCAGAAGGGTAAAAATGTTATTTGTATTTACTGTTGGATTGGTGGAAGTAGCGCGGCCTTTAATAAGATTATGCAAACACTTCATCAGCAAGGGTGCATGGATTATGTTTTAGCGGTTTGCGCTTCCGCAGGCTCCTCTGCTAGTGAACAGTACATTTGTCCTTATACTGCCGCAGCCCTGGGTGAGTATTTTATGCATCAGGGCCGCGATGTTTTAATAATTTTTGATGATTTAACCAAGCATAGCTGGGTATACCGGCAGATGTCTTTATTGCTTGAGCGAGCCCCGGGTAGAGAGGCATATCCCGGAGACATTTTCTTTTTACATTCTCAGCTTATGGAACGGGCAGGGCGCCTGAAGAAAGAGTTTGGCGGCGGGACAATGACCTTTTTTCCTCTGGCAGAAACATTGCAAGGGGATATCACGGGTTATATTTGTTCAAATATTGTCTCAATGACCGACGGGCAAATTTATTTAAATTTTGGGCTTTTTCAGGAAGGGCTTAAGCCGGCCATTGATCTGGAACTTTCTGTTTCGCGTATCGGTAGTAAGGTGCAGTGTCCGGCGATTCGTAAATTAAGCGAAGGTTTGCGTTATGAATATGTGCAGTATCGTTCTTTGTTGCGTTTAACCAGGCTGCGCAGTAAGCTTAGCCCGGAGGCGGCACAACAATTACAGCGGGGCCGCGCTCTTTATGAGCTTTTGATCCAGGAAAACGGTTTTCCTGTATCTCAGGCGGAAGAGATTGCTGTTTTTTTCGCCTTCCGTCAGAAGATATTGGAGTCAATTAGCATCGAGCAGGTTAAGTTGTTTAAGAATAATTTTTTTGCTTATTTATACAAACATCAGCAGAGTTTAGTGGAGCAGCTAGATGATAAAGGCGAGCTGACAGAAGAAATTAAGTTAATTTTAGATAAGGCAATTCAGAACTTTTTTCGTAGTCAGGAAAAATGAACTGTGTAGTCATTGCGAGGCACCGTAGGTGCCGAAGCAATCAAATGCGAGATTGCTTCGGGCGCTTCGTGCCCTCGCAATGACGGATTGTAAGTATAACTAAATGATTCCTATAGGAAAACTAAAATCAAATCTGCAGTTTAATAAGAATCTGGGGGATTTGGTTGAGGTGATGAAACTGGCGGCAACATTGCAGTTTAACCAGTTTCGTTCTAAGCAGGAGCCGGCGGAAGATGCGATTCGGCTGTTGGATGATATTTTAGGCGCGTTGCTTTCTTTAGGGTTAAGCAACGATCTATTGTCTCCAAAAGAGAACTTGCCTGCGCTTTTTCTTTTGGTAAGTTCCGATGAGGGTTTTCTTGGTGAATTAAACTTTCTTTTAGTCAACAAATTGCTTAGCTCGCGCAGGCAGCAAGATTTGATCGCTTGCGCCGGCCAGCAAGGAGCTAATTATCTAAAGGAAGTTCAGGTAAATTTTTCTTTTTTTGATTCACCAGGTGAGAAAATTCAGGCGCAGCCGCTGGTCAAAATAAGGGATTATCTTTTAAGCCAGTATCTTGGCCGTAAAGTTGGTAAAATTTATATTGTTTATTCACGTTTCACAAATATTACTTTGCAGCAGGTGGAGCTAGAAACATTGTTGCCTTTATCTAGGACGCCGGTTGCTCCGACTAATGTTTTGTTGAATACTTTGATTGAACCTGACTCTCAGGCGGTGGTTGAGGGTTGGATTAAGTCCTGGTTGGATTTTCGTCTTTATCAGATATTTTGGTCAAGTAAGCTGGCGGAGTTTGCCGCGCGTATTATGCATTTAGAGGGTAGCGTGCAGGAATTGGGTAAGATTAATAGCCATTTACGTATGGAGTATTTTAAATACCTGCATGGCTTATCCGATAAGTCAATTCGTGAGTTAACCGCGGCAAGGTTAATTGGGAAAGAAAGATAAAATATGGAAGAAAATAATTCATTAGCTAAAGTAATTGCGGTTTATGGCTCAGTAATTGATGCGCAGTTTTCTGCCGGAGTAGAGCTGCCGGTAATTGGCACGATGCTTAATGTTTGTACGAGCACGAATGAAAATATTGGTTTGCAGATAGTTGAGCACCGCGAGAATAATATCTGCCGCTGTGTGGCGTTAGGATTTACTTACGGGGTAGGCAGGAATATGCCGGTGGCTGTGCGAGAAAAGGGTATAATTGTACCGCGGGATTTAAATCAATTATATGGGCGGGTATTAAACGCATTGGGCAGCCCGATTGATCATAAACAAGAGCTGGATACAACTGATTCTGTGCCTTTAAAAAATATATCTTTAGCTCCGCGAGTAGAGGTTAATCTGGAGGCTGCAGAAAAGACCCAGGTAATTTATACTGGTATAAAAATGATTGATCTGCTTTTTCCTTTGGTCAAGGGCTCTAAAAGTGGTTTACTGGGAGGCGCGGCTTGCGGAAAAACAATTCTGATTTTGGAAATTATTCATAATATTATAAGTTATCAAAGCGGTACCTGTATTTTTGCCGGCGTAGGAGAGCGTATCCGTGAGGGTAATGAGCTTTATCATGAATTTTTGCGCGCTGACCTCTTAAAGCGTTCGATATTAGTTTTTGGCCAAATGAATGAATCTCCG
>CAYHRM010000105.1:0-4301 GCA_964359035.1 uncultured Planctomycetales bacterium | reverse complement strand
TTGTTGAGGCAGATGGCGTGGATGCTGAGCAAGCGTTGATTGAGCTGGAAAAGTTAATTAGTAGCGAGGAAGAGCTATGATTCAATTAAAAGGAATTGCTGCTGCTGGTGGTATTAGTATCGGACCGGCTTATTTACTTGGCAGAGAAGAGTTTGTTGTTTTGCGCGAAGCGATTAGCTGGACAGATATTCCTGTGCAGATTCAGCTTTTTGAAGAAGCGCTGATTCAGACTCGCCGTGAGATTATTGAATTGCAAAAAAAGATTAATTCGGATATGGGCCAGGAGGAAGCGCAGATTTTTGATGCGCATCTGTTGGTTCTTGAAGACCGGAT
Organism: uncultured Planctomycetales bacterium; assembly: GCA_964359035.1. Taxonomy (GTDB): domain Bacteria; phylum Omnitrophota; class Gorgyraeia; order Gygaellales; family Profunditerraquicolaceae; genus UBA6249. Next base: position 3,968 of record CAYHRM010000105.1, on the reverse strand, counting down.
GCTTATCGAAGAGGTAATTAGCCGCCTTAAAAAAGAGCAGCTTAATGTTGCCTATATTTTTTCTGAGGTTTTAAAGAAATACATCGGTGTGTTTTTGAAAATTGAAGATGAATACCTTAAGGAACGCGCGGCAGATATTAATGATGTTGGTAAGAGGATATTAAGAAATCTTTTGGGGGAAGAGAAGCGGGGGTTAGGTGATGTCGGGGTCAAGGCAATTATTGTGGCGCATGATATTTCTCCTTCGGATACTGCGGCGATGCATACTAAAAGTGTTGCTGCTTTTGTTACGGATATTGGTGGCAAGACTTCGCATACCGCGATTATGGCCAAATCCCTGGAGATACCGGCTGTTGTAGGCTTGGAAGGAGTTACCTCTAAAGTTAGCCCGGGGGATATGTTGATTGTTGATGGCAGCATGGGGATTGTAATTATTAATCCGGATGAGGAAACGCTTAAAAATTATCGACAGAAACTTGAAAGGTTAAAAGGTATTGCGGATAAATTTTTGTTGGCTAAAGATTTATCGGCTGTTACTACTGATGGCAGGATAGTTTTGATCAATGCGAATATTGAATTTCCGGATGAGGTGCCAACCGCTAAATTACACGGTGGCCAGGGGATCGGCCTTTATCGAACAGAGTTTTTTTATATGAATCGTAAGGATTCTCCTACGGAAGAGGAGCATTATCAGGCTTATAAGTATGTGGCTGAGGAAATGAATCCGCATTCGGTGATTATTCGTACTCTGGATATTGGGGGAGATAAATTTTTATCACAATTTAAAATCCCGCATGAAATGCAGCCGTTTTTAGGCTGGAGGGCAATTAGATTTTGTTTAGCGCGTCCGGATATATTTAAGTTACAACTACGTGCTATTCTTCGGGCTTCAGCGCATGGGAATCTTAAGCTTATGTATCCGATGATTTCTGGGGTGGATGAGTTGCGGCAGGCCAATCGCCTTTTGGATGAAGCTAAAGAAGAGCTTCGGCAGAAGGGTTTGCAGTTTAATGATAAAATTGAGGTGGGGGTGATGGTGGAAGTCCCCTCTGCGGCCATGACGGCGGATATTTTAGCTAAAGAAGCGGATTTCTTTAGTATCGGGACAAATGATTTAATTCAGTATGCTTTAGCCGTTGATCGAAGTAATGAAAAAGTTGCTTATCTTTATGATCCGGCACATCCGGCAATTTTAAGATTGATTAAGAGCATTATTGATGCAGCGCATCAGGCGAAAATTAAGGTGGCCATGTGTGGAGAGATGGCTGGGGAACCATTTTTAGCGCTGATTCTTTTGGGTTTAGGTTTAGATGAGTTTAGCTTGCCACCGCAAGTGATTCCGGAGTTAAAGTATATTATTCGCTCTGTTGAATTTAAGGCTGCCCAGGAGATTGCTATAAGGGCTTTAGAGCTTTCTACCGGCATAGAGATAGAAGAGTTTGCACGGAATAGATTAGCGGAGATTTTAAAATAAAATGAAGGCTTTGATTTTGGCGGCTGGATACGCTACCCGGCTTTATCCCTTAACTAAAAAATATCCTAAACCGCTTTTGGAGGTAAAAGGCCGTCCGATTATAAATTATATTCTTGATAAATTAGAGTTAGTTAGCGAAATTGATGAGATTTATATCGTAACTAATAGTAAATTTATATCTGATTTTAAAAAGTGGGCCAAAACAGCAAAGTCATCTAAGAAGATTACTTTAGTTAATGATTTGACTAAGAATAATCAGGACAGACTGGGGGCAATCGGAGATATAAAATTTGTAATTAAAAAAAAGAAGCTCCAGGATGACCTTTTGGTGGTCGGCGGGGATAATCTTTTTAGCGGTTCATTGCGCGGGTTTTTGGATAAGGCTAAACAGAATGTTGCTCCTACCAGTATGGGCTTGTATAGATTAAAGCGTAAAATTGATGCGCGTCGTTACGGCGTGGTTAAGCTGGATAAATTAAACAGAATAGTTAGTTTTCAGGAGAAACCCAAACTTCCAAATTCAAATTTGGTTGCGATGTGTTTGTATTATATATCAAAAAATTATTTAAATTTAATTAATGTTTATATGCAGAATAAAAAAAACAAAGCCGATGCCACCGGAAGTTATATCGCTTGGTTAAAAGATGAGGTGGAGGTTTACGGATATGTATTTAGCGGTACTTGGTTTGACATTGGTGATTATAAATATTTAAATACGGCAAAAGAGACATTTGTTTAATAACCAATAGACACACGGTGGAAAAATGAGGAGGAGTTATGGCTGTGCAGAAGCATTATTTTAGTTCAGAGTCGGTAACCGAGGGGCATCCGGATAAATTATGTGATCAGATCTCTGATGGGGTTTTGGATGCTTGTTTAAAAAATGATCCTTATTCGCGGGTTGCTTGTGAGACTTATGTTACGATGGGGCTTTTGATTGTGGGCGGAGAAATTACTACGCGTGGTTTTATAGATGTGCATGAAATAAGCAGGAAGATAATTGAGGAGATCGGCTACGATCATCCTAAGTATGGTTTTGATTTTCACACCTGCGCTATTCTTAATGCTATTCATGCCCAGTCTCCGGATATATCGCAAGGGGTAGATACCGGCGGAGCAGGGGATCAGGGGATGATGTTTGGTTATGCTTGTAAAGAAACTGAGGAATTGATGCCATTGGCTTTAATGTTAGCGCAAAAATTAGCGATGCGTTTAACGCGTGTGCGTAAAGAAAAGATTTTAAAATATTTGGGACCAGACGGAAAAACACAGGTAACTGTGGAGTACGATAATGGCAAGCCGGTGCGTGTAGATTCTGTGGTTTTAGCTTCTCAGCATACAGATGATATTTTGGATAAAAGTGGTAAGCGTATTACGGAAAAATCTCGTCAGGAGATTATTCGACAGGTTGCTGGCCCTATTCTTAAGGGTTGGGTGGATAAGAATACCAAGTATTTTGTTAATCAGACGGGAAAATTTGTTGTGGGCGGCCCTCAATCTGATACCGGTATGACTGGAAGAAAAATAATTGTCGATACTTATGGTGGGGCAGTTGCTCATGGCGGCGGGGCATTCTCGGGTAAGGATCCGACTAAGGTTGATCGCTCGGCAGCGTATATGTGCCGTTATATTGCTAAGAATATTGTGAGTGCCGGATTAGCGGAGAAATGCCTTATTCAGTTGGCTTATGTCATCGGCCGAGCAGACCCTTTGTCGGTGATGGTTAAAACTGAAGGGACATCTGTTCTTCCCGAGGAGGTTTTGGTTAAATTGATTCGGCAGAATTTCGAACTTACTCCTAAAGGAATTATTGAATCTTTAAATTTGCGCCGGCCTATTTATCGGAAAACTGCTAGCTATGGGCATTTTGGAAGGCCAGAGCCGGAATTTCACTGGGAAAAGTTGGATAAAGTAGCGAATCTAAAAAAACAAGCGGCAAGATTATAAGCAGCCGTCATTACAAAGGAGCGCAACGAAAAGAAATAGTCTAAGCTTGAGATTGCCTGGCTTAAGCGGGTTGGTAATAATAAAATTTGTTAAATAATAATAAGGAGATAATATGCGATCGGATGTTAAAGATATGAAGTTAGCAAAAAAAGGTGCCTTAAGGATTGAATGGGCAGCTAAAAATATGCCTGTTTTGAGTTTAATTAAAGAAAGGTTCTCTAAAGAGACTCCTTTGGCCGGATTAAAGATCGCTTGTTGTTTACATGTCACCACTGAAACTGCGGTATTGGCGGATGTTTTAAAGTCCGGTGGCGCCGATGTATATATCTGTGCGTCTAATCCGCTTTCTACTCAGGATGATGTTGCTGCGGCTTTAGTTAAAGATTTAAAGGTAGCGGTTTTTGCGATTAAGGGCGAGGATACCAAAACTTATTATGCGCATATAAAATCCGAGTTAGCGGTTAAGCCGGATATTACGATGGATGACGGCGCAGACCTGGTAAGCACTATTCACCAGCGTCCAGCTAAAGAACATGCTAATATTATC
>CAYHRM010000104.1:0-4351 GCA_964359035.1 uncultured Planctomycetales bacterium | reverse complement strand
CAGTACCATTTGGGTGTACTTACCGCTTGAAGATATTATCTATAAACCCGATAAGCCGGAAAAATACATCGAAAGATTCATCTTAGAGGATGCAAAGAATACACTAGATGAAAAAATTTTAAGAGTTAATTATCTTGTCCGCTCGACCACAGAAAAAGAGAAACAACAGGAGATGGCGCTAGATAAATCCATTAATGAAAAAATTTTTAATCTCCTCCAAGTTATACGCCGCGTGCTTTTTAGTATGGATAACTCTAAACAGGATATCCCTCAATTTTTCTGCATTGTTACCGCGGATATTAAAAACGGTTTCGAAATAAAACAGCTTTTTTATTTTCTAGACTTAAAAAAGCTTACTTACAGTTTTATTTCTCAAACTGAATACCAACATCGTATTATTCAAGATACGGCAATTTCCGCAGAGATCATCGGCGACAAAACTGGCAGCCACTTAAATTATCGAGATATTACTTTAGAGGAATTTATTGCAGATCAGATTCAAAGCCGGATAAAATTAAAATTTCAAAAACCAGAAGTTGAGGCCAGTGCCGATATTGATAAAGAAGTCTTAAAGATTGTAACTTATACTTTAAATACCTACCAATTTAAAGATTTTGCTTTTGTAGAAATCGCTAATTTAGTCAACGGAAAAAAAATAATCCTTAACCAAGCAGCGATTTTGGCTAATGTTAAAGAATAAATATTTTTTCCTCTAAAAAGCTAGTTTAAAAAATTTCGGGAGCTTAGATCTTCTGGAGAGGCTTGATCTTACCGCTAATAAATAATTTAATTGCCTGAGGATAAAGCTTGTGCTCTAAAGAATGAATTCTCTTCTCCAAAGAAGCTAAAGTATCCTTGCTCCTAATCATTATTTTCTGTTGTAAAATAATCGGCCCATGATCAACCTCTTGATCAATAAAATGCACCGTAACTCCCGTAGAGCCCACACCAGAATTAAAAGCATCCTTGATGGCATGAGCACCCTTAAACTCCGGAAGCAGTGAAGGATGAATATTTATAATCCGGTTATGGTACCGCTTAACAAAACCCGGGCTAAGTATGCGCATAAAACCTGCTAAAACAATTAAATCTATTTGGTAATCTTTTAATCTCTGGATTATTGCGGCTTCAAAATCCAGTCGACTGGCAAAATCTTCGCGCTTAACTAAAACTACCCGCACTCCTGCAACGCGTGCCCGCTTAATCACCAAGGCTTGTGGTTGATCAGAAACCAAAATTTGTAGCTTTACCTTAAGCTTATTCTGTTTTATAGCTTTAACAATTGCTAAAAAATTACTACCGCAACCAGAAGCAAAGATAGCTAAATTCATTCCTTTATCCTTATGGTTTTAGCCGGACAAACTTTTACACATTCCTGGCAAGAAGTACAATTATGGTAGTCGATGACCGCAAGATTGTCTACCACATGTATCGCATCAAATTTACAAGCCTTTTCGCATAACTTACAAGCAATACAACCCACGGGACAAACACTCTTAACCTCTTTACCAAGATCATTTGAACTACAGCCGATATAAACAGCATTGCTTACAGAAATAAGAGAAAATAATTTTTTCGGACAAACCAAAACACATTTATTGCATGAACGGCATTTAACGCTATCCACTACCGGCAAAGCCTCCCCAGAGATACTGATCGCGCCAAATGGACAAGCTTTTACACATGTACCAAAACCTAGGCAAGCAAAAACACAGCTCTTCTGCCCTCCTAAAACTAAATTCGCAGCGATACAATCATTAACACCGCTATATAAATATTTATCCTTAACCTTTAAGCCACCATTACAATGTAAAGTAGCGATCTTTTTGTTTTGCTTCTCAAGCGCCTGGCCCAAAACCTTAGCAATCTTCTCTTTAGATTCATCGCTACATACTCGGCAACCTTCGACGGCGCTCTTTCCATTAATTAAGCTTTCGGCAAAACCAAAACAACCAGGATTACCACATGCTCCGCAATTTGATCCGGGAAGCAAATGCTGTACCTGGTCTAATTTCGGATTAACCTGAACCGCTAATTTCTTAGAAGCCACAGCTAATCCAATGCCAAAGATTAACCCTAAAACTCCTAAAACCAAAATCGCAATCAAAATTTCCATTTTATTAAAATTTAAATCCGCTAAACCCCATAAAACTTAAACTCAAGATGGAAGCAATAACAAATGCCGAAGGAAAATCCTTGAGCGGCTTGGGAACGTTACAAAATTCAAGCCTCTCTCTAATACCTGACATTAAAAGCATCGCCAAGGTATACCCTAAACCTACGCATACCCCTTGAAAAACAGCATAATAAAAACTGCCCGCAACCGCTTTACCATTTATAAAAAACATATCGATATTTAACACGGCTACACCTAAAACCGCACAATTTACAGTAATTAACGGTAAATAAATACCAAAAGCGCGGTACAACTGCGGGCTTACCTTGCGAATTACCATTTCTACCAACTGCACAAAGGTAGCAATAACCAAAATAAACGAAATCGTACGCAAATAAGTAAGATTAAATGGTAGGAGTAAAAAACGATAAACAAACCAGGTGATCGCCGATGAGGCCACAATAACAAACATCACCGCCGAGCTCATCGCCAATGCCGGCTTGGTCTCTTTGGAAATAGCAATAAATGAACACAGCCCCAAAAAGCGCGAAAGGATGACATTGTAGACAAATACCGCCGAAATAAATATGGTCAAAAATTCCTGAATATTCATGCTTTCTTATCCTTAAGAAAATTAAATAAACCTAATAACAGGCCGATAACTAATAAGGCACCTGAGGGCATGCCAAAAACAAAAATCGGCTCAAACCCCTGAACCAAAGTGTGGCCCAAAATCTGTCCAGAACCTAAAAACTCCCTGATCGCCGAAATTAAAATCAACGCTAAGGTAAAACCTACACCCATCCCTAAACCATCAAAAAAAGAACGCGCCAAATTATTCTTGCAAGCAAATGCTTCTGCGCGGCCTAAAACTATACAATTAACCACGATCAACGGGACATAGATACCTAAAGAACGATTTAAAGCCGGGCTATAAGCCTTCATACACAACTCAGTAATCGTAACAAAGGTAGCGATAATGACAATGTAACATGGTATGCGAATCTTCTCAGGAACAAAATCTCTAACTAATGAAATAATTAAACTAGAACCCAAGAGTACAAACGTCGCAGCAATCCCCATGCCAATGGCATTAGTCACCGACACAGAAACGGCCAAAGTCGGACATAGCCCTAAAGCCAAAACAAAGGTCGGATTCTCCTTAATTATACCTTTAGTAAATTCTTTAATTAGATTTTTCATTCTTTAACTCATTTTGATCCATAAATTTTACACTTAGTATAGCGGTCAATAAACGGTGTGGCAGCATTCATCATCAATATGGCATAAGAAACGCCTTCCGGATAGCCTCCCCAAATCCGAATCACCGCAGTAAATAAACCGCAACCGATGCCAAAGATTAGCTGCCCCTTAGCCGTTAAAGGAGTAGCGACATAATCCGTAGCCATAAAAAATGCTCCTAGAATCAATCCACCGCTTAGAATATGAAATAGCCAATCTCCGCTAAAAAGCTGTGAAGCTCCAAAAATAAAAGTGAAAATAGCCGTAGTAAAAATATAGGTTACCGGAATATGCCAGGAAATATATCCTTTAATTAAAAGTAGCGCCGCCCCAATTAATAACGCCAGAATACAAACCTCACCAATACATCCGCCATGCTTACCTAAAAATAAATCTAAATACGAAATATGCTCTAAAACTTTACCCTCCTTAAGTAGGGCCAAAGGAGTGGCACTAGTTATGGCATCATAACTAAACGGCCGGGTAAAAGTAGTCATGTATTTTGGCCAAGAGGCCATCAAAAAAACCCTACCCACCAGGGCCGGGTTAAAAATATTTTGCCCTAAACCGCCAAAAACCTGCTTACCAATCGCAATAGAAAATACCGCCCCCACAATCGGTAACCATAATGGCACCCCAGATGGAAGATTAAATGCTAATAATATGCCGGTAATTACCGCCGAACCATCCAGAATCGTAATCTTCTTCTTCGTCCATATTCCAAAAATTAATTCTGTTAATACTGCCGCAGCCACCGCCACCAAGGTTACCCATAAAGCATCCCATCCAAATATAATTACACCCGCAATTCCGGCAGGGACCAGGCTAATAACCACCGTCCACATAATCCGCGAAATGGATCCTCGCTTATGGATATGCGGTGAACCTGAAACAATAAGATTATTTATCATGCTTTGACCGTCCTTCAATTTCTTCAGCATAACCCTGGGCAGAGCTAGATAGATCATCTTTTATTAATTCTTTTATTTCTTG
>CAYHRM010000103.1:0-4369 GCA_964359035.1 uncultured Planctomycetales bacterium | reverse complement strand
GCCGCAATGCAAAACGGCGATGTACATATCGGAAGATCTCTCATTGTTGGGGCGGGAGGTGGTTCAGGTTATGCTTATGATGAAGGTGCCACAACTGCTGATGGTAATCTTATAGTAAAAAATAATGTGAGGATAGGTAAGGCTGTCGCGTCGCCATCGAACACTAGGCTTGAAGTAGTTGGTGATGCCGGTGGATTGAATATTGCCAATTTTATTAATAATACGAACAATGCGGATACTTCGATATATCTTGGAAAGTCTTTATCAGCAGGTCGATCTGGAAGGATAGCTTTTCAGGATAACATTAATGCAGTGGACGGATATCTATTTTTAGGAAATTATGGAGATGCTTTAGGAGCCGGGGGGTTAGTAGTTAAAAAAGGTGGTAATGTCGGTATCGGTACGACGAATCCGATAGCCAGGCTCCATATTGTTGCTCCCGGAGGTGTTACGGTTGGGCCTGAACCGCTTCGTCTTCAGAGCGATAGCTCGTTTCTTAGTGGTTTTGATGCTGCAGGCATCCAACGTTTTGCTATCAATAATGATATTAATTCTCCTTCTACTGGTAGATTTTTAAATTTTTATGGTTCCGATAGCAGTTGGTTTAATTTTATGGCCATTAATAATAGCGGAGTTAATCTTACTTCTCTGGGGGGGCCACCAGATCGTGGAATTACTTTTAATAGTGCACCTATTACTGTTGGTAACAGCTATCAAGATAAGTTATATTTTTCCGGATCTAATGTTCAAGAGAATACAATTGTAGCTCTTAATAATAAAGGATTCCGTTTCTGGAGTTATACTAATGGACAGAGCGCTCTTATTGAAAATAATGGAAGAATTAGAGCCACAGGCGGTGTTCAAGCTGTTAACGGCTATCCTCCTGCTAGCAATAACTCGAATGTAGGATTTTCTTTTAGTGGCGACGGTGATACTGGGATGTTTCGAGATTTAGGGTCTACTAGTATTACAGGAGGAATTATTAGGTTTGCTATAGATGGTATAGAAAATGTGAGGCTTGCACCGTCAGGATACTCTATGTATGTTTTTGGTGCGGCTATGTGTAGTGCAGGTGTTTGGTCTGGTTCTGACTTAAGATGGAAGAAGAACATTGAAGTACTTAATAATCCGTTGGATAAGTTATTAAAGTTAAGAGGTGTAAGTTACGATTGGAAGCGTGAGGAGTTTAAAGGTAATAATTTTTCAGAAAGCAGGCAGATTGGTATTATTGCCCAGGAAATGGAGAAGCAGTTTCCTGAATTAGTGATTACAGACTTAGCAGGTTATAAAGCTATTGCTTATGATAAGTTTGCTGCTGTTTTACTGGAAGGGATAAAAGCTCAGCAGACAGAAATTGAAGAATTAAAGACAAGATTAGATAAAATAGAAGCAGCTTCCAATAAATAGAAGTATCAGCAAGTAAAAGAGAGTACCTTGTTTTGTAAGCCAATTATTTTAATACACTTATTTATCTTCTGTTCGGTCTCTAATTGTTTTGCTTATTCCATAAAACAACCTGAATTTGCCGGTCAGTTTTATCCTCAAGAAAAAGAAGAATTATCGGTGATGGTGGAAGGTTTTTTGGCGAAAGCCGAGCGTAAACCTCTAGCCGGTGATATTTTTATGCTGATCAGTCCACATGCCGGCTACGGTTATTCGGGCCAGACTGCCGCGTTTGGTTATAAGCTTGCTAAAGATAAACCTTATAAAACCGTAATCATCCTAGGTACCAGCCACCATAAACCTTTTAACGGCGCTGCTGTTTACGCAAGCGGCTCCTTTGCTACAAGTCTGGGATGGATAGTTATTGATGACGAGTTTACTAAAAAAATAACCGGTAAAGACCCGGAGGTTTTTGTTGATGAGTCCGCTTTTAACAATGAACATTCAGTTGAAGTGCAGTTGCCTTTCTTTCAAAAAGTATTACCCGGAGTAAAGATTGTTCCGGTAGTTGTCGGTGATTGCTCCTTGGATAGTTGTAAAAAAATCGCTTCTATATTTAAAGATGCTATTGGAGAGCGACGTGATATTTTAGTAGTAGTCTCTAGCGATTTATACCATGGCTATGATTTCCAAGAAGCTGATAGAATTGATGCGGTTACACTTGATTTGATTAAGAAGTTGGATTATGATGGATTATATTATGCTTTACGCGATACTAAGGCGCAGGCTTGCGGAGGGGCTGCTATAGTTATTGCGTTAGCTTTAGCTAAAGATAAGAAATGCCAGGGCGTAGAAGTATTGAGCCATACGAATTCCGCTATTGTCACCGGTAAAGAAGTTAAGGGTGAGTGGACGGTAGGTTATGCTAGTTGTGCCATTAGTTATCCGAAAGGAATAGATATGCTAGGTATTCAGCAAAGAAAGAGGCTTCTAGAGATTGCCCGCCAGTCAATCCTGACATACTTACAAACCGGCAAAAAATTACAAGTTAGCGAGACCGATTCGGTTTTAAATCAGAAAATGGGCGCTTTTGTTACGCTTAATCAACATAAAGAATTAAGGGGCTGTATCGGTAATCTCGTTGGTAGCCAGCCGCTTTATTTAATGGTGCGGGATATGGCGATTGAGGCAGCGGTGGAGGATCCGCGTTTTTCTCCATTAAAATTGCAGGAGCTTAACGATATTGAAATAGAGATATCAGCATTATCGGTGTTAGAAAAAGTAAGTTCAGCTGAAAAAATCGAATTAGGAAAACATGGTGTTGTGGTAAAAAAAGGCTTTAATAGCGGAGTGTTTCTTCCGCAAGTTGCCACGGAAACCGGCTGGAGCAAGGAAGAGTTTTTAGATAACCTTTGCGCGCATAAGGCAGGTTTGCCTAAGGACGCCTGGAAAGATAAAAATACCGAACTTTATATTTTTAGCGCTGAGGTATTTTCGGAAAAGGATTTAAAAAAATGAACCGCTTCTTTATTGAAGATATAAAATTAGTTGATAGCTATATTATTTTAGATGATCTCGCACAGTTGCATCATTTGAAAGATGTGCTCAGATTAAAACCAAAAGAAGTAGTGACAGTTTTTGACCGCCAAGGTAATGAGTATATTGTTTTAATAAATGAGATTGGAGTTAAAGCGGCAAAATTAGAAGTAAAAGAAAAGAAAATACCGGATAACTCAGGTATTAAAATAACTATTGCCTGCGCAATCCCTAAGAATGTAAAAATGGATGACATTGTCGATAAGCTTACTCAGTTAGGAGTTGAATGTATTATTCCGCTGGAAACCGAGCGGGTAATTGTCAGGTTGAATAAACAAAAAAAGCTGGAGCGCCTTAAAAGATGGGAAAAGATATCCTTGAGCGCGCTTAAACAAAGCCAGCGCAGTAAATTCGTAAATATCCATCCCATAGTCGCATTCAAAGATCTGGTTTTAGCGGCTAAGGATTTTGATTTAAAATTAATCCCGACATTAGAGGGAGAAAGAAAAACCCTGAAAGAGCTTTTTAATTGCCTGTCCGGTAGAATAGAGAATGTACTAGTTCTTATTGGCCCGGAAGGGGATTTTACTCCTGAAGAGGTTGTTTTGGCAAAGGAATCAGGTTTTTTACCGATAAGCCTGGGCAAAGGAGTTTTACGTGTGGATACCGCGGCAATCGCGGCGGTTAGTTTTATTAAATTAAATGAAACAGATTAAGTTTTTTACCCTTGGCTGTAAAGCCAATCAATATGATACGCAAAGCATCCGGGAGCGGTTTCTAAGTAAAGGTTTTTCTGAAGATAGCAATGCAAGGCCAGATTTTTTCCTGATCAATACCTGCACGGTAACCGCCGGCGCAGACCAAAAATCCCGTAATATTATTCGTAAATGTATCCGTTTTAACCCCAAAGCAAAAGTTATCGTCACTGGCTGTCTAGCTGAGAAAGACAGCCGGGCATTAGCAGATATTAAAGGGATCAGTTTGGTCGTAAAAAAAAGTTTTTTTCCTGAAGGTATAAGCACTTTTAGCCAGCATACCCGGGCTTTTTTAAAAATTCAGGACGGTTGTAGTAATTTTTGTACTTATTGCAAAGTAGCTTTAGTGCGGGGCAGAGAACGAAGTAAAAATATTAGCCAGGTGGTTAATGAGGCCAAGAAGCTGGTAGCTTGTGGATATCAAGAGATTGTGTTGACCGGTATTTGTCTGGGCGCTTATGGCAGGGATTTATCTCCGCAGAAAAATCTCGTCGATGTTATTAAAGCATTAGAGAAAATCGATGGTTTAGCGCGGATAAGGATAAGCTCAATTGAGGCCGGGGATGTTTCAGCAGGACTAATTAAGCATCTGGCCAGTAGCAAGAAACTTTGCCGGCATCTACATATTCCGATTAAAAGCGGTGACGATCATATTATAAAGCTTATGAACCGCAAATATACCCGGGAAAAATATC
>CAYHRM010000102.1:0-4431 GCA_964359035.1 uncultured Planctomycetales bacterium | reverse complement strand
TAAACGCTGAATTTCGTAAGTGCGCCCGGAATCCTTGCCTCTGGGAATACGTGTTCCGCATGAACGAGGCAACATACCATACTCCGCCGTAACCCAACCCGTGCCTGAATTTCTTAAAAACTGTGGAACGCTCTCTTCCACTGAAGCCGTGCAGATTACTTTAGTATTCCCTAACTCAATCAAACATGAGCCTTCGGGATATTTAAGATAATTCCTAGTAATTGTAACTTTTCTAATTTTATCATTACCACGCCCATCAATCCTAACCATAAATACACCCCCCATTAACATCAATTGCTACAATCAAAGGAAAATTTTCTACTTCCAATTTTAAAATCGCCTCCGGCCCCAAATCACCATAGGCAATCTTTTTAACACTCTTCACATATTTACTTAAAAGAGCTCCGCAACCGGCATAAGTAATAAAATAAACTCCCTTATATTTCTTAAGCGCATCCTTTACTTCTACAGAACGATTACCTTTACCAATCATGCCTTTTAATCCATGCTTAAGCAACAGTGGCGTAAATTCATCCATCCGCGCACTAGTGGTAGGCCCACAAGCACCAATTACTTTACCCTTCGGAGTTTGCGTGGGGCCACAATAATAAATAATAGAGCTCTTAAGTTCAAATGGTAAGCGTTTTCGTTTTTTTATTGCTTCCACCAATCTCTTATGCGCCTGGTCACGCGCAACATAAAGAGTGCCACTAAATAATAATTCCTGATTCGCCTTAAGATTATCTATATTCTTCATAGGATTACAGAGGCACTTCTTAAAGCATGGCAGCTAATATTTACACTAACCGGCAACCCGGCAATATGCGTGGGATAAGTTAAAATATTTAACGCCAGTGCCGTAGTTTTACCACCTAAGCCCATCGGGCCAATTTTAGTTTTATTAATTTGTCTTAATAAATCTTCTTCTAACTTTGAATGTTTAGCAGACAGCTTAATCAATAAGGCTTTCTTGGCCATAAAGCTAGAATAGTCTGCTGTTCCGCCTATACCTACGCCAACAACATACGGCGGACAAGCATCAGGCCCGGCGTCCTTTACGGCCTTAACAATAAACCCCTTAATCTCCTTAATATTTACTGTAGGTTTAAACATCTTTAATTGTGATTTATTTTCACAACCAAACCCTTTAGGCAGCAAAGTCAATTTTATTTTATTTCCTAGAACGATATCCATGTGCAGGATACAAGGAGAAAATCCGGATTTACCTCTTAACAAGGGATCCCTGACAATAGAATTTCTTAAAGAATATTTTTTATACCCGGCTTCTATACCCGCATTGATCGCCGCTTTTAAATTTCCAGATATTTTTAAATCCTGGCCAATCTGCACAAATACTATTGGCATGCCCGTATCCTGACAGATCGCCAGATTTTCTTTTTGCGCATAAGCAGCATTATCTAATATTGCCTCAAGAATAGTTTTTGCCCGTCTATTCTTTTCACCTCGATACGCCTTACGTAGAGCAAACAAAACATCCTTGCGCAGAGAAAAATTAGCACGCTTAACTAATTCCATAACAACTCTGGTTATTTCTACTGCTTTAATTTCTCTCATTTAGTTTTATACTCCGCGGATACAGTAGTAGTAATACCACCACGGGGATTAAAAATTCCGTTAATCTTTACCCAACGCGGCTTAACCGAATTCACAAAATCCTCCAGCATTCTATTAATTAAATGCTCATGAAAAATTCCCACATTACGAAAAAATATAGTATACATCTTAAAAGATTTTAATTCTACGCAAAACTTAAGCGGAGAATATTCCAGGCGAATCACCGCAAAATCCGGCAAACCGGTCTTAGGACAAATACAAGTAAACTCCGGAATATCCAGATTAATCGAATAAAGCTTATCCGCATACTGATTCTGCCAGACCTGGATTTCTGGAGTTTTTAATTTCCGAACATTCTTCTGTAAACCCTCATAATCAGATTTCTTCATCTTAACCTCATTATTTTATGAATCTGAGGAATAACACAAGTTATAACCCCCTGTTGGCTAGCGATCTCTCTAAAATTTAATAACTTTCCACGCAGAATCAACTGATCATCATAACTGTTGGCCTGTAAAACTAAGACACTGAAAGGGCTTAGTTCTTTAATGATTGCCACGGCCTCTTTCAAATCATCTTCATGCGTTGCTTGACAAATGATGGCTTTAAGAAAAACTTCTTTTTGAGAGGCAATTTTTAAAAACTTCCGATGCATCTGCCAGAGATTACCCATCCCGGTTGAGCTGGGAAATTTTAAGTCCATCGCGATAATATCAAACCAGCCGATAAGTTGCTCTAGCTCAGAGAATAAAGTACCATTTGTTTCCAAATAATGCCGGTAACCATGCCCAGAGGTAAAACTTAAAATCTCTTTTAAAAAATCTGAATGTAAAAGCGGTTCTCCTCCGGTAAAAGAAATCGAGTGGTACTTATCACGATAAAGTTTAATTTCTTCAAAAAGTTCTTCTGGTTCATACTCCGTAAACCGATCAAGTTTAGTATCGCAATAAGTACAATTTAAATTACAGTTAAAAAAACGCACAAAAATCTGCCTCTCCCCCAAATAAAGGCCCTCACCCTGCACGCTGTCAAATATTTCATTAATCCTGGCTTTCATCTAGCAACTAACGGATCAGCCAGACCCGCCTCTTTAAAACCCTTAGCGCGATAATGGCAACTATCGCATTTTCCACAAGGCCTTTTACCTGCGCAATAACATGACCAGGTTAAATTAAACGGCACGCCCAATTTATTGCCCAAATTAATAATTTGCGCTTTGCTTTTATTTAATAAAGGAGTCAAAATCTGGATCTTTTGTTTAGTCGCAATCCCCACCTTGGCCATTTTAATAAAAGCTTTAAAAAATTCTGGGCGACAATCCGGATAACCGGAATAATCCTGAGCATGCGCTCCAATAAAAATTGCCCTAGCCTTATTCACTTCCGCCAATGACAATGCAAAACTTAAAAAAATAATATTCCGCGCCGGCACATAAGTCACCGGAATACCTGAGATAATTTTTTGAGGAACTTTTATTTTTTCGTCTAAGAGCGCTGACCCTTTCCAGGGCAAATTTATTTTTAAAACCCGATAGGCACTACCGCTAGCCTTGGCAATCTTTACTGCCCCAGCGACCTCTTGCTTATGCCTTTGGCCATAGTCAAAAATCAAAGCAAAACATTTATAACCTTGAGCTTGCGCAAAATACAAAACCGTAGCCGAATCCAAGCCACCGGACAAAAGCACTACCGCCGTCTTAGGAATTTTCCTCTCCATAAGTAGCGCTGCTTGTGCTATTTTCCCAAACCGTTACGCAATTAAGTAAAGTAATCTGGGTTTTAAGTTTTTTATAGATATGCTTAGCGATATTCTCAGACGTAGGATTTACTTTCTTAAAATAAGCAAGCTTATTAAGATATTTATGATCCATCGGTTCTAAACACGCGTTTAATTTTTTCTTTAAATATTTAAAATCTAAAACCATGCCAATATCATCAAGTTTTGCAGATTTAATCACTATTTCCACAATCCAATTATGGCCGTGCAGATCTTCGCACTTTCCTTTATAACCTCTTAGATTATGCGCAGAGCTGAAAGTGCCTTGCACTTTTAAACTATACATTATCCACCTTCCTCACATTCATTAATTTTTTACCCATAAATCTTTGCGCCAACGACCTAAACCACTCAGGATTATCGCTAACATAAAACTTATGCCTTCCCCCTTTACCGCGGTTAAGCAGATCTTCATTAGCCAGAATCTTTTTTATTTCAAAAGCTACCTGCTTGGCTGAATCAATTAAAATAACCTGCTTACCAAGAACCTCCTGAATTACCGGTTTAAGCAAAGGATAATGCGTACAACCTAAAATTACTGTATCTACGCCAGCGTCTTTAAGCGGTTTCAGGTATTTTCTAGCAACGCTTAAAACAACCTCCCCAGAAAGCCATCCTTCTTCAACAAAAGGGACAAATAAAGGGCAAGCTACAGCAGTAACCTTAACCTTTGGATCAAGCTGCTTAATTTCTATTTCATAAGTACGGCTCTTAATCGTCCCCTTGGTTCCGATGACACCAATTCGTTTATTCTGCGAAGCATAAACCGCTTCTCTAGCGCCGGGAGTAATTACGCCGATAATCGGTACGCGAAAATTATTCCTAATTACCGGAAGAGCAAAGCTGGATGCGGTATTACAAGCGACACAAATAAGCTTAACATCATGTTTTAACAAAAATAAAATATTCTCAATCGAGAAACGAATCACGGTCTGAGGTGATTTAATCCCGTAGGGGACACGGGCAGTATCACCAAAATAAATTATATTTTCACCAGGAAGCTGACGAATTATTTCCCTGGCGACCGTAAGCCCGCCGACACCAGAATCAAAAACACCGATTGCACTCACCTTAAAGCTA
>CAYHRM010000101.1:0-4440 GCA_964359035.1 uncultured Planctomycetales bacterium | reverse complement strand
CTCTACGCATCAGCATTGGGGCCAAGATTTTAGCGCGGATAAAGTTATAAAACTTGCTGCCCAGTTTAATTGTCGTTCCATCGCTTATACTTATACTGAACCGGCGATTAATTTTGAATTTGTTTTAGAAACAGCAAGATTAGCCAAAGAAGCCGGCCTGCGGAATATATTTGTGACTAATGGCTATATGAGCCAAGAGGCAGCTTCTTTACTTAGCCCTTATCTGGATGCCGCTAATATTGATCTGAAGTTTTTTAAGGAAAGTTCTTATCAGCGGATATGTTCAGCTCAACTTAGTCCGGTGCTGGATACTGTACAGTTGTTACATGATGCCGGAGTTTGGGTTGAAGTTACTACTTTGGTTATTCCCGGGGAAAATGATCTTCTAGAGGAGTTGATGGCTATGGCAAAGTTTATCGCCGCGGTTAATAAAGATATTCCCTGGCATCTTTCGCGTTTTCATGCAGATTATAAGTTTAAAGATTACGCGCCTACTTCTGAGTCTACGCTTAAAATGGCTTATGATTCGGGTGTAAGTCAAGGGTTGCATTACGTTTATGTTGGTAATTTTGGCACTTGGGGTCAGCATACCTTGTGTGGTCAATGCCAAAAGCTCTTGATTAAGCGGGATGGATTTAAGATTTTGGAATCTCATCTGGTGCAAAATCGATGCGCTTTTTGCCAGGCAGTTTTACCAGGGGTATTTTAATCTATAAGCTACAAAATTGCTGTTGACAGTTATGGGGGTTGGGATTAGAATAAATCCAGGAGTTGATTTAACCCACTATCCGACCCCTATAAGTCAATAGGGGTAAAATTTTATAATTTTATATATGGCGCCAGAAAATAGCCGATTTAATCCTAAAAAGTGTATTGTATTTTTTGATTTTGATAATACTATTGCCACTTGTGATGTTTTTGATAATATGCTTTTGCTTTTTTCCAAAGATGATCGTTGGGTAGAGTTGGAAAAAAGATGGAAGAGTGGTAGGATTGGCTCCAAGACTTGCCTGGAAGGGCAATTGCGGGGTATGGATTTAAATAAAAAGTCTTTGGATGCTTATTTGCCCAAGATAAAGTTGGATCCATATTTTAAGCCAATCTATAAGTTTTTGTTAGCCAGAAAAGTTAAAACCTTAATTTTAAGTGATAATTATGATTATATTCTTAATCGGGTTTTAAAGATTAACGGAATAAATAAGCTTAAGGTTTATGCTAATAAATTAAATTTCTCCAAAGGCAAAATAATTACAGATTATCCCTTTAAGGATAAAGATTGCCAGATTTGCGCACATTGTAAAACAAAAAATCTCCTGGCGAAAGCCCCGAAAGATGCCGTAATCATTTATGTTGGGGATGGGGAGTCGGATGTTTGTCCGGCTAAGCATGCGCAGGTGGTATTTGCCAAAGACCACCTGCTCAGGCACCTTAAGGATAGCAAGTTGGATTATATGGCTTTTCATAATTTGAAGGATGTTTTTATTTATTTAAAAAGGAAATTAATATGAACTCAAAACAATTGATGAAAGAACCTAAGAATAAAAAAGTTATTACTCAGGATCAGCTTTTGGATTTAGAGGCGAAATATTGCTCCTGGGGGGATACAGTGCATTATGCTGAAAAACTGAATTTATTTAAAAGTGCTCAAGGAAGCTATCTTTATGATCGTCAGGGAATAGAGTATTTAGATTTACAGATGTGGTATTCAGCGGTTAATTTTGGTTATCGGAATGAGCGTTTGAATACTGCCCTTAAAAATCAGATCGATACTCTACCGCAATTGGCTTGTCAATATTTGCATGAGGAGAAAATCCAGCTAGCCGCAAAATTAGCGCAAAAGAGTGAACGTACTTTTGAAGAAAAGGGCCGGATTCATTTTAATGTTGGCGGTTCAAGCGCTTTGGAGGATTCATTAAAGTTAGTGCGTAATTATTCCGGCCGTAGTTTAGTTTTTGCTTTTATGGGAGGCTATCACGGTAGGACCTTGGCTGCTTCGGCGATTACCTCAAGTTTTAGGTATCGGGAACGTTTCGGTCACTTTGGTGATCGGGCAATGTTTGTGCCTTATCCGTATTGTTTCAGATGCCCGTATGATAAAAAAAGAGATTTTTGTGATTTGTATTGTTTAAAGCAGTTTGAGAGGCTTTTTGAAACCGAGTATTATTCGGTAGTTAATAAGAAGAATAATAAGTGTGAATTTGCTGCTTTTTATGCTGAAGCGATCCAAGGCACGGGTGGTTATATTGTCCCGCCGCAGGAATATTATTCAAGATTGAAAGAAGTTTTGGATCGCTATGGAATTCTTTTCATTGATGATGAGATACAAATGGGTTTTTTCCGTACGGGAAAATTTTGGGCAATTGAACATTTTAACATAACTCCGGATATCCTAGTTTTTGGTAAGGCCTTGACTAATGGGCTGAACCCGATTAGCGGGGTGTGGGCTAAAGAAAAATTGATTTCACCGGAGGTTTTCCCTCCCGGAACAACGCATGCTACATTTTCTAGTAATCCTTTGGGCACCGCGGTAGGGCTAGAGGTAATGAAGCTCATTGAAGAATCGGACTTTTCAACTTCCATACCTAAAAAAGGGCAGTATTTTATTGCCCAGCTTAAAAAATTACAGAAGAAATATCCGCAAATTGGCGATGTAGATGGTATTGGCCTGGCGCTTAGGATGGAGATGTGCGAGAAAGATGGTTTTACTCCTAGTAAGGAGCTCACAGATAAAATTACTAACCTGGGGTTAAGCGGGACGCTTAATGTTGATGGAAAGCGCCGGGGATTAATTCTAGATGTTGGTGGTTATTATAAAAACGTCTTTACTCTTGCTCCGTCTTTTTACATTACGGAGAAAGAGATTGATTTGAGTGTAGAGCTTTTTGAAGAGGCGTTAAATAGGGCATTGAAGAAGGCCTAAGATTTCTTATGCTGGATAAAGGAATTCGTGTTTTGAATTTCGATAATAGTATTATTCAGCAATGCAGACTTCTTTCTCAGTATACGACTAAGGTTATTGATTTTACCAGCCTAGCTAGTTTTGCCCGGTTATATATCTCTGGCGATTTTGGGTGAAATATTCGCTTAAGCTTTGTGTTGTTCAAAAAAAGCTAATGTTTTTGCCGCAACTTTATCTCTTTCTTGATCAGCAATAATAATATGGTAGGAGTCTTCAAATAATATTATTTCTTTGTCTTTTGAGCCAATATGGTTGTAAATGTAGTAAGAATTTTTAGGGCTAGTGACGTCATCATCTTTTGCTTGCAGTAATTGTATGGGGGTAGTTACTGACGGCAGTATTTGCATCACGCGTTTAGCTAATAATTGATTTTGATGTATGCTTGATACGGGTATCACCGGGTACCCGTAAAGGTGTACTTTACTATAATCGAATAAATCTGATTTTTTATAGAAGCTTTCAATCCTTGAACGTAGTCTTTGATTTTTGATTCCGTAAGGATATCCTTCCTTGAGATAAAAATTATACTGTAGGGGTGTTTTGTAAACTAGGGGTAAAAGAAATCTTAACTTTGGGGTGGCCCAGCCATCAAAGAATAGGGTGGGGGAGAAGCAGTTTAAGGCTTTTACTTTTTTAGGGAATTCATGCGCGAGCAATATTCCGATGAGGGCGCCGAAAGAGAGCCCAGCTACAAAGATATTTTCATAATCATTAATATATTTAGTAAATTCGGTCCGCACGAAGTTATAAAGTTCCTCCCAACTTGTTCGTTTAAGGCAAGAAATTGATTTATTGTGGTTGGCCATTAAGGGGCAGGCTACTGAAAATCCCTTTTTGTTTAAGTTCTGGGCAATCGAACCCATTTCTTTAGCGGTGCCGGTTAGTCCGTGAATGAGCAGGCAGAGATTTTTATCTCCCGGTAAAAAGAAACTGGTATCAGGTATCTCGGTAATTAAACGGGTGTCTTCTTTGGTGGAAAAAATTATCATGCATATCCTTTCATAGTTTTTTAAGTTTTTTAATAATATCTTCTAGGTCAATTTCTTTTAAGAATCTACTGGTAGTGAGGGTGAGGGTTTTGGTGGCCAAGGCTTGAGCATTGGCGCAATCTGTAGTTGGAATAATATCTTTTAAATATGGGTAATCTGTAATTGCGCGCAGATACACCTGGGATACACCTAATCCGGAATTTCTAAAGATATTTAAAGCCGTGTTGTGCTTGGCGGCATCTTCAAAGATCAGGGTAAGATAGGGGTAACTTGCTTTTGTTCGCGTTAATTCTACAATTGGCTTAATTCCGGGGATATTCTTTAGCGCAGTTAAATAAGCAGCTGTTTTTTTTCGTTGCGCATCGATATTTTCGTTAATTTGGTCAAAATAGAAATAACCTAATGATTTTCTAAATTTGGAAATTTTGTGTAACGGGAAATTAATATCAAAATATTCTCCCATTGCTTTTATTGGATTTTTGCGTATTTGCC
>CAYHRM010000100.1:0-4479 GCA_964359035.1 uncultured Planctomycetales bacterium | reverse complement strand
GTCCACTCCATGGTGTTCTAAATGCAGGTGCGGATGAATGTGTATCTTATCTTGATGCTTGTGCGCATGAATATGCACTAGATTATTTGCCTGAAGCAACACCAGATCATCGAGAATATCTTTCGCTAAGCCAGATTTAACTATTTTTTTTCCCTGGCCAAAAACATAAACGATATCCGATACCTCCTCCACAATGTGTAAATCATGCGTAGCAGTAATAATTGTTTTACCTAAATTATTCTCTTCAATCAACAGACCAATAATACTCCGAGTAGTCAATGGGTCAAGCCCGGCTGTCGGTTCATCCAAAATAAGAATTTGCGGGTCAATGATTAAAGTAGAAGCAATCGCTACTTTACGCTTCTCACCAATACTTAATTGATGGGGCGAGCGGTCCAATAATTCTTTGATATTTAAAGTAAGGATAAGTTTTTCCAAGCGTTTTTGAACTTGTTCTTTAGCAAAACCCAGCTGTAACGGGCCAAAAACAATATCCTCTTTAACCGTTGGACAAAACAGCTGCACATCAGAATTCTGAAAAATAAATCCTACCTTACGCCTAAAATCCTGCGAAAATTTAAGATCATTAAAATTTCTTTCATTTAATGGCTGCCCGCAAAAATTCACCCTCCCTTTATCCGCAAAAACTAAACCATCAAGTATCTGTAAAAAAGTGGATTTACCTGAACCATTGGCTCCAATAATACTTATTTTCTGCCCCTGGTCAATCCGGATATCTATCCCGCATAAAGCAGGAAATTTTCCTAAATAAGAAAAATGAACATCGTTTAATTCAAAAATTATATTATCCATAAGCATAATTAGGGACAGCGATTAGATAAATAACTAGCCGCTGTCCCGAATAAAATTATCGCAGTTAACCACAACCAATCTCTTGACCTAGCCTTAAAATCATTCCAAACCAAAGCTTCTCCTTGATATCCCCGCGAAAGCATCGCCCTATATACCTGCTCATTAAGCCCGACCGAACGCTCCCATAAAGAAGCAATATTCCAGGCCACAATCTGCTGACCTTTTTGATATTGCACCACCATACCAACTCGACTCTTAATTGCCAAATACATATTCTGGATCAGCTCAATAAAAAAATAAACATAACGATAACACATCCCCAGAGTCATAATAAAAATCTGCGGAATCTTAAAAATTCTTAAAACTTTAAGCAGTTCAAAATGTTTCGTCGTGAGGCTTAAAAGCACGACAAAAGATACACAAGTAATCACGCGCATAATAAAAATTACGGCCCCCGCTAATCCCTGACGCGTAATTATAAGTTTTGCCCCCCAGAGATGCCAAGTTAATAATGTTTCTCCGGGTCCAAAAATCGCCGGAACTGCAATAAACAAAGAGAACAAAGGAATAAAAATCCAGGTGCGTTTTAGAAAAAATCCTAAATCTATCTTAGAAACCAACAACAGGAATAAACATAACACATAGAAATAAAATAAAACTAAAATATTTTTAATAAACAATACCTGAAGAATTAATAGTAAAAAACTAAGGAATTCAATTCGGGGGTCTAATGACTGTAGAAATCCATTTCGCAAAGCATGTTCTTCGGAAAAAACTGAACCCCTTAGAAATGCTAAGGTACCGACAATCGAACGCTCGATGAAATTATTACTTTTCATTAATTTTTAAATCTTTTAACTTTTCGCGGGATATTTACCGCAGCAAAACTTTTCCCCTTCCGGACAATATCCCAAAGCCTCGCATTTAGCTCCGGCATCCGCAAAAACTGCCGGCAATTTTTCCACGCAGATTTCCAGTATCTTGCTGGCCAGCTGGCGAATTTCCCATTGTGCCCGCGCGCAGCAACGATGATTAAAAAAAAGCAATAACTCCCGACAATTCATGGTGACCACGATCTTAGTTTCGGCCGCCTGCGGTAAAACAAAACGCGCATCCTGGTTAGCAATTTCTCCTTTAACATTATCCTGATCCATCAATAAAAGTAATTTTGTATAACTTTGCTGTATCGTGTTCATTAATTTCTCAAATTCGTTTTTGGCTTCTTGATTTTTTTCAACCACCGGCGGGATAATATAATCAAAGTCTTTTTCTTTTACATAACGTTGACTTTGCTGGGAATTATGCACAACAAAACCATTGGCCACAAAATTATGGTGAGGTTCATGCATTTCTATGTCATAGGTATCTTCTACACCACAAGATTCAATAGTATCTATCTTGAGCCATTTTATCATCCGATAACATTCGCTAGATCTTGAATGATAAGGAATTCGTTCTGTTCCAAAAATATTTTCATATTCCACTTCATGATTATTAATTTTATAGTGGCATTGCTGACAAAGCGTCACTAAATTATCCTTATCCTTTACCATCCCCTTGTTAACATAAATAGGAATCTTATGATGCAAGGTCAGTCTACCACCAATATTATGGCAGAGCCTACATTGATAGCCATCACGCGCATATACCTGCTTTCTTATTTCAATAGATATTTCCTTCCTAAGCGCTATAGCTTCCTTTGTAACCCCTCCCCGCCACATCGGATTATTTAACCCCATCATCCTTTGTGAAACTGCCATTCTTTCTTCAAATGTCCGCTGACGATTAAGTTTCCAATGATAACCTTCTGGCGATGGGTGTCCATGCAAACCGCCTATTTCTTTCCGAAGACCATGCTTTTTCACCCAAGATCGTATCGTATGTTTAGAACAATTTAAATCTCTTGCAATCTCTTCTTGACTACTATTTTCCAAAAGATAACGCTCAAATAACCAACCTTTATCCCTCAAAAGAGCAAAATTTGGATCACGGCAAGTCAACCCATTAACGCCTAATTCTGGCTTTGTCTGAATAATCTCGTTAAGGGTTCTCCATCCATCTTTAGTAAAAAATCTATGATTAATTGTTGATTTTATAACCTGGCCGTTTTCCAATTTTACCTTCCAGACCTCTTGTTTTCCCGAATAAATAATATTTTTAATTACCCCCTTATCAAACACTTTCTTATTCTCATCATAGCTATTAAGCCTTATCAGCTTTAACCGCGACCTACCATGCGGGGTAAGTGTTCTTTCATATAGCGACCTTAAAGTGAACTTCTTGTATCCTCTTGATTTCTGCCTTGCTCCTTTGATTATTGTATCACCGGTTAAGCAGTATGACGCCAGGCGATGACGCACCAGTTGATGCGTAAGCACTCGGCTTACCCCTTCAACGGCAAAAGTAAATTTAACATGCTCTAGCGGACTCTGATGCCCGGAGGCGACAATATTTTTTACAAACTCTTCTTGTTTTTCTACGCTGATGGAATGATCAGTAAAAACATCACCGGCAAATTTTTCCGAATAACATTGCCGGCAAGCAACATAAATCAGCGCAATCGGATTTTGACTCATCTCTAATAATTTAACCTTCATCATAACTTTTGCCATTTGCTAAAATCTCCTTTTTAAGATAAATATTGAGCAGCCAGATAAGAACTGCGCACATACGAACCGCTTTCAATATGTAAAAAACCTAACTCTTTAGCTTTATGTTTATAATCATCAAATTGTTCAGGGCTGATATAATCTTTAACTGGATAATGCTGATTGCTGGGCGATAGATACTGGCCAATACTTAAAAAATCACATTGCACCAAACGTAAATCCCGCATGACTGCCAAAACCTCCGCCGTCTTTTCTCCCAACCCCAGCATCAAGCCAGATTTTGTTTTTTGCTGCGGGGCAATCTCTTTTAATACACGCAACAAACCGAGTGAACGTGTGTAATCCGCCCCCTGACGCACGAGCTTATAAAATGACGGAACTGTCTCCAGATTATGGGCAATAATCTCAGGGGCACAAGCAACTACAGTTTTCAAAGCATTTAAAGCAAACCCAAAATCAGGAATCAAAAGCTCAATAGTTACCTTAGGAAATTTTTGCCTAATCTGGTTTACCGTATCCGCAAAAATTCCTGCTCCGCCATCAGCAAGATCATCCCGGGTCACACTAGTAACGACCACATGCTTTAACCCCAGCTGCCCAACTGCCTGGGCTACTCTTTCTGGTTCATTTTTATCTACAGGCAAAGGCTTAGCTTTCTGGATATTACAAAAACTACAACTCCGCGTGCAAATTCTCCCTAAGATCAAAAATGTCGCGCTCTTGGCCGAGAAACATTCCCCAATATTCGGGCACATCGCCTGTTCACAAACAGTTTCTACACGCAAACTACGCAAAACCTGCTTAGTCTCTGAACAATCTTTAAGATTAATTTTTTTATTCAACCAGGTTGGTTTCATATAAAATTGCATCTTCTTGAATAAAATTTATCTCAAAAGTATTTTTAAAAGCCTCAATTAATTTTTGCTCTAAAATATTTTTATCCGGGACTATCTTTAACTGTTCACTAAGCGTAGTTACGCATTCAAAGATATTATTCGGTAAAAACTTAAGGTATTTACCTACAAAATCCCAGTCAATCCGACAAGGAATAGCACCA
>CAYHRM010000099.1:0-4527 GCA_964359035.1 uncultured Planctomycetales bacterium | reverse complement strand
AAAGACAGTTTTTTAAAATAATCGGGAAGAAAAATACTTTTTAACAAAGTAATGACAGTTATCAGCCAATGAATTAAAACGTGCATTTGTGCTCATTGATGGTAATATGCGGCTTAAATTAGATTTACCATATCAGAGTATTGTTGGGGGGGATGGTAAATCCTTAAGTATCGCCGCAGCTTCTATTCTAGCTAAAGAGCGGCGGGATCAGATTATGGTGGCATTTCACAAAATTTATCCGCAATATGAATTTATTAAACATAAAGGTTATCCCACGCAGTTGCATCGGGCGATTATAAAGGAAAAAGGCCCGATCGCTATTCATAGAAAGAGTTTTTTAAAGTGTTGTCAGGAAATTTAGAATTTGGAAAAGCTGCTGAAGATGCAGCCGCCAGGTTTTTAGAAGCTAAGGGTTACAAAGTTCTTCAGCGTAATTATAAAAATAGATTTGGCGAAATTGATATTATTGCCAAAGATAAGGGTGTGATTTGCTTTATAGAGGTTAAGGCCAGGCATTCTCTTAATCTGGGATTTCCTCAAGAAGCAGTCTCTACTCGTAAACAAAGACAGATTTCTCGGGTGGCGGTCTATTACTTAAAGTTAAACCACCTTTTAGAGTGTTCAGCGCGTTTTGATGTTTTGGCACTTTTGTATTTAAATAGTCAACCAGAGATATCTTTAATTACTAATGCCTTTGAATTAAGCGCAAATTTTACAATTTAAAATTATGGAATATAAAACTCAAAGTTTAACAAAATATTTAAATGATCTTGCCGCAAAACTTGCTACTCCGGGTGGCGGCTCAGCCGCGGCCTTAAGTGCAGCGATGGGCTCTGGCTTAATTAGCATGGTTATTAATTTTACTTTGGGTAAGCCTAAATATGTAAAATATGAAGAAGAACTTAAGTTAATTTTAAATAAAACCGAGAAATTAAGAAATGAGTTTTTAAATTTGGTCGATTTAGATGTGCTCGCTTATCAGAGTAAAGATCCTCGAAAAGCAATGGATGTCGTGCTTATGTTGTCCAGGCTAAGTTGTGCAGGGATAAAATTATTACCGGGTTTAATTAAAAAAACAAACCTAAATCTAATCAGTGACCTAGCTGTGGCGGCAATATTTTTAGAGTCATCGTTTAGTGCTGCTTGTTTTAATGTTGAAATAAACTTAAAGATAATTAATGATCTTAAATTTGCTCGGGCGGTAAATAAAGAACTGCGGTTAAATGCGAAACTAGTTAAGCAGACTAGAGCCCGAATGGAGGAAAGCATTGGCAAAATTATTAGAGGGTAAGCTTATAGCTGAGAAGATTAAAAAGCAGATAATTTTTGATCTGCAAAGCTTTAAAAAATCTCCTGTTTTAACTAGTATTTTGGTAGGGAATAATCCCGGTTCGATTGTTTATGTAAAGGTTCAAGAAAAAACTGCACAAGATCTGGGAATAGTTTATAAATCATATCAGCTGACTAATAATATTTCAGAAAAAGAATTGATTGATTTTATTCTTAAGCTTAACATCGATGAATCCGTTAATGGAATTGTTATGCAAATGCCTCTTCCGCAACATTTAGATTATAAAAGAATAGTTGAATTTATTTCAGTAAAAAAAGATATTGAAGGGTTGCATCCATTAAATATGGGCAAGGTAATTTTGGGCCGGGCAAAAATTATTTCTTGCACTGCAACAGCAGTTATAGAGTTATTGAATTCTACCGGAATAGATTTATATGGCAAGGAAGTGGTTGTGGTTGGCCATAGCGATATTGTGGGCAAGCCGTTGGCGATGCTGTTGTTAGAAAAGTTGGCTACGGTTACTATTTGTCATATCGCAACCAGTAAAGTGGGGAAACTTCAGGAGCATGTGGAAAAAGCTGAGGTGTTGATCGTGGCTGTCGGCCAGGCTGGTTTAATTAAGGGTGAATGGATTAAACCAGGAGCGATTGTTATCGATGTCGGTATAAATCGTTTAGGGGATAAGATTGTCGGTGATGTTGAATTTGAATCAGCCTCAAAACGTGCTAGTTTGATTACTCCTGTGCCGGGAGGGGTGGGCCCGCTAACTGTAGCTATTCTAATGCGCAACTTGGTCGAAGCTACCCAAGCGCAGCAATAATGACATTCAAAGAAAAAATACAGGCAGGTAAATTTTTAATTACTTCCGAGGTTGGCCCGGATAAAGGGATTCAGACTGATCGGTTATTGCTTGATGCTGAGCTTATTCGTAACAAAGTAGATGCGATTAATGTTACGGATCTACAGAGTTCAGTAATGCGTTTGGGGTCATTAACCGTAAGCTTTCTGCTTAAGCAAAAGGGATTTGAGCCGATCTATCAGCTCACTTGTCGCGATCGTAACCGTTTAGCTCTACAATCAGATTTACTTTCAGCGGCGGCATTAGGGATTCAGAATATTCTTATTGCCACCGGAGACCATCCTAGTTTGGGGGATCATCCGCAGGCAAAGCCGGTTTTTGATTTAGATTCAGTACAATTATTACAGGTGGCGAGAAAATTAGAGACTGGTTTTGATATGCAGGATAATAAGCTAGAGGGTAAGCCGCCAGAATTTTGCATTGGGGCAGTAGTCAATCCTGGTTCTGATCCGTTAATTCCGCAGATTATCAAGATGGATAAAAAAATTACCGCTGGAGCGGAGTTCTTTCAAACACAGGCAGTTTTTGATTTAAAAACTTTTGAGAATTTTATTTCTAAAACCAAACACGTTAAGGTTCCCATTATGGCCGGTATTGTTCTATTGAAGTCTGCCGGCATGGCGCGTTATATGAATAAGAATGTGGCCGGAATTTTTGTGCCGGAGGATTTGATCGCGGAGATGGACTCAAGTAAAGATAAATTAGCTGCTTCTATAGAGATTGCCAGCCGTTTAATTAAGCAATTAAAACCGCTCTGTCGAGGAATTCATCTTATGCCTATCGGTTGGGATAAAATTGTGCCCCAGGTTTTAGAAGCAAGCGGGTTATAAGTAATCGGATTTTGTTTTATGAATAAGGATTTTACTAAATAAAAATATGGCGTCGAACTTACCGCAAATACCTGGAGCAAGAAAAAAAGGTGTTGTTTTAATTAGCTCTGAGGATGATTTTAAGAAATTAGATACTTATTTGATTAATGATACGGTTTGTATTGACGGGCCAGCAGGCGTAGCGTTTAAATTAGCTAACTTAATTTGTGAAAAATATAAAGTTGCGGTTAAGGTTATAAGCACGCAGCAGTTTTCTTCCGAGACATCCGCAGATATTCAAGTAATTAATACTCCAATTCAAGAGATTGTGGGCGAGGGCAGGGCTGAGGCGGTTAAATTTAAAGATGGCAAAGCCATCGGTATTTGTTTAGTTATATTTGTGGATAAAGCTATGTCGGACCTACCCGGTGAGCAGGTTGATGCAGTTGGATTTCCTCAATTACTGGTTGAGCTGGGAACAAAAGGTGCTCTTGGTGTATTAGATCTGACGCGCCAATCTTTAGCTAGTGCAATAAATCAAAAAGGCCAGAGTGCAAAAATCGAGTTTCCGGAGACTAATTATTATCTACCTTTAATTAACGCTCTGTTAAATATTGAAGTAAAAAATTTACAAGATTGCCTGGCGGCTTTTAATCAGGCAGAGATCTTAGTTAAACAGCAGGCTACCTCAAGCGGTTTATTTATTGATAGTCCGGCGGGTTTGTTAAACAAAGGTGTGGCTACTTTAATTTGCGAGGAGATTTTAGCTGCTTTGGCAGTTTTAAATCAGGAGAATCCCAAAGAAGGAATAGGTTTTATCCCGGATAAGATTTTACGCTCGTTGGGGTTGCAATTAGTGGATGGAAGAATCGCCGGAATTGCTGTAATTTTGGGCCCGGCTAAAGATGAACAATCGGCTGTAGAATTAATCCGTGATTTTCAATCCAAGAGTATCGTTTGCCTTTTGGCGGGTAATATTAAAGGAACTACTTTTAAGCAACAACTTCAAAATCAAAAGATCGAATTAGGTTTAGAAAATTATATCGTGGCATTAGGAGATGATTATCTTAGTGCGATTTATGCGATTAATTTTGCAGTGCGCGCTCCTTTAATTTACGGAGGCAATAAACCCGGGCAATGGGAAGGGGTAGTGAATTATATTCGCAATCGTGTTCCAGCCTTTGTTTTGCTGCTTGGTTATGTGGATGAACTTTTAGTGGCTACAGGTTTAGGGGCGCTGGCTTTTGGGTTACCGATTATTACAGATTTGGAATTGCCGCAGTTAGGCAAGATCGATACTACTCTGTTTGAGGCTTTGGTTACTGAACAGGATTATCAGAAAATACCTTCTAAATGTATTTTAACACGAGGGATTAAAGTTAAAGTGTCGCAGGTGGCTGTCCCTGTGCCATATGCTGCTGCCTTTGAGGGGGAGCGTGTGCGCAAGGAACAACTGGCGGTTGAATTTGGAGGCAAGGCTAGCGCGGCGATTGAGTTTTTAGCTTCTAATGATGAGGCTGGAATTACTGATGGCCGCGTGGAGTTGGTCGGCCCGGATATTGATCAGC
>CAYHRM010000098.1:0-4569 GCA_964359035.1 uncultured Planctomycetales bacterium | reverse complement strand
AGAGCAAGCTAACCTTTTACTGCAAAAAAACTACGCTATAATTAAGAAAAAAGAAGAACGTTTCGAAGGTTTGTTTTTGTCGGATGCTCAGGTTGTCTTGGTGGCTTATGGAACCATGGCGAGAATTGCCAAAAGTGCAGTGAGCAAATTAAGAGCATCCGGGAAAAAGGTAGGATTAATTCGGCCAATTAGTCTTTGGCCATTTCCGCAAAAAGCGTTTAATTTAAAAAATAGAAAAGTAAAATATTTAGTGGTAGAGATGTCTTATGGCCAAATGTTGATTGATGTGAAATTAACGGTTGGTAGTAATCAAGAGATAGAGTTTTTAGGCCGTAGTGGCGGGGGTATCCCCAGCGAAGAGGCAATTATAAGTAAGATTAAAAAGATATTATAATGGAAAAAATATTTACTCGTCGAGAATCAATGTATGATCTTCCCACGCATTATTGCCCGGGTTGTGGGCATGGTCTTGCGCACCGCTTAGTAGCGGAAGCGATCGATGATTTAGGCATTAGAGAAGAAACCATCGGTGTAGCTCCGGTAGGTTGTGCGGTAATTGCTTATGATTATTGGAATTTTGATTGTTCAGAGGCGGCGCATGGCCGAGCTTTAGCGGTGGCCACCGCCATTAAAAGAATATACCCGCAGAAGGTTGTTTTTACTTATCAGGGGGATGGAGATTTAGCGGCGATTGGAACTAATGAGACTATTCATGCAGCAAATCGCGGAGAAAATTTGACGGTAATTTTTATTAATAATGCGATATATGGTATGACCGGGGGTCAATTAGCCCCGACTACGCTTTTAGGCCAGAAAACTGCTACTTCTGTTAATGGCCGCCAAAAGGCTTTGCATGGTTATCCGTTAAAAATTTCTGAAATGTTGGCATTGTTACCGGGGGTTGGTTATATCGAGAGGGTGTCTTTACATAGCCCTCAGGAAGTATTAAAAGCAAAGCGAGCGATTAAGCAGGCATTTGAAAATCAAATAAATAATTTGGGATTTTCTTTGGTGGAGGTGCTTTCACCTTGCCCAACCTATTGGGGCAAAACTGCTAAAGAATCGCTGGATTGGATTAAAGATGTTATGCAGAAAGAATTTCCTTTGGGAAGGATCAAATGATTGAGCGGATAATTATTGCTGGTAGTGGTGGGCAAGGGGTAATGCTTTTAGGTAAAGTTATTGCTGAAGCCGCGATGCGCCAGGGTAAACAGGTCACTTATTTACCGGCTTATGGAGCAGAGGTGCGCGGGGGAACGAGCCATTGCATGGTAACTATCTCTGACCAACAAATTGGCTCTCCTTATATAACTAAAGCAGATTCGTTGATAATTTTGAACGGACCCTCTTTAACTAAGTTCAAAAGTAAAATTAAACCTAATGGTTTATTGGTTTTGAATTTATCTTTGGCTAAAATCGATAAATATGCAAAGGTAAAAATACTGCAGTTCCCGTTTACGGATATGGCCATAAAGCTGGGAAATATTAAAGTAGCGAATATGGTGGCTTTAGGCTGTTATCTGGCCTCAAAAAAATTAATTAATCCTAAAAGTATGTTAGAAGTATTTAAATTTATGGCCCCGGCCGGAAATTTAAGAATTTTAGAGATAAACCAGCAGGCTTTAGAAGAAGGGCAGAGATTAAATTATGATTAGAGTAAGATTCGCACCTAGCCCAACGGGAAATTTACATATTGGCGGTGGACGTACCGCGTTATTTAATTGGCTTTTTTCTCAATCGCAAAAAGGTAAATTTATTTTAAGGATTGAGGATACGGATCAAGAACGTTCTAAAAAAGAGTTTGTGGATGAAATACTTGATAGCCTTAAGTGGCTGGGTTTTAATTGGGATGAAATTTATTACCAAAGCCAGCGTTTTGAGCGGTACCGTTTGCACGCGGATAAATTATTAAAAGTCGGTTTAGCTTATATTGAAAGATCTCCCGAAGGTAAAGAAGCGATAATTTATAAAGTGCCCGCGAAGAAAATACAGGTTAATGATTTAATTCGTGGCCAGATTGAGTTTGATTCAAATTTGATTAAAGATCAGGTGTTAATTAAATCTGACGGCAGCCCTACTTATAATTTTGCTTGCGTGGTAGATGATGCAGAGATGAATATTACGCATATTATTCGTGGTGATGACCATATTTCTAATACGCCAAAGCAAATTCTTCTTTATGAAGCTTTGGGTTTTGGGTTGCCGCAATTTGCTCATTTACCCTTAATTATGGGAGTAGATGGAGGCAGGCTCTCCAAAAGGACCGGCGCCACGGCGATTAGTGATTATCGTAAAATGGGGTATTTATCTGAAGCGCTGTTAAATTATCTGTTGTTGCTTAGTTGGGCTCCGGGAGAAAATCGTGAATTGATTAGCGTAATGGAGGCGGTAAAGCTATTCGATATAAAAAATGTGAACAAGACCTCAGCGACCTTTGACCTCAAGAAATTAGATTGGATAAATAATCAATATCTTAAAGACGCTGACCCGGAAAAGTTGGCGGATGAACTTATTCCGTTATTAAAAGCAAAAAATTATATAAATCAGGATAGTTTTGACCGGGGTTATTTATTGGTTTTAGTGAAATTGTTTCAAGCCCGGCTTCCTCGGCTTAATGATTTTGTAGAATGGGCTGATTTTTTCTTTTTGGAGGAACCGGTAATTGACCCAGCGGCTAAAGAAAAATATTCAATGGGTGATTTATCCAAAGAATTCAGCCTGTTTGCCCAAAGATTGGATACTTTGGATTGCTTTGATATCGTTAATATTGAAGCGAGCTTTCGGGAATTAGTGGCAGATTTGGGTATTGAGGCTAAAAAATTAATTCATCCGGTACGGGTTGCTCTTACGGGTAAAACTGTGGGGCCAGGCTTATTTGAAGTAATTTATTATTTAGGGAAAGAGCGCAGCCGGTTGAGGCTGTTAAAATGGGTAAAATAGGAAGGTGTTTTTAGCAGCATTCTTTAAGGTGGGTTTTTAAATTTATCGCTCCTCTTGAAATCGGTGGGAAATTTGTGTTATAATTGCTTGCTTAGAGGCAAGGGGTAAACTACCAGCGGGCAGGCAATGCCCAGAAAAAAAGGCCAATAGAATTTCCCCCTTGCCTTTTTTATTTATATTGCTTTGTGAATCGCCTAAGTCCTGCCGAAGGCAGATATGTAGGGCGATTTTATGGTTTTTACCCGTTTAGTAAATTAATAGAATATTTGCTTGTTATAGAAAGCTTGATAAATTAGTAAAATCTGGTATTATGGTAACGTTAGGATTTCGTAGCAAGATTAAACACGTAAATTTAGGTTGAATTGAGCGCAAAAAAAAGGGGGTAAAAGATAATGGTTAAAAAGTCAATTTTATTAGCTGCGCTTTTTGCTTTCATTTTTTTGATGAGTGGTTGTACTTTGGCTGGAGGAGCAATGGGATTTGCGCAAGGAGCTAAGGAAGGATTTAAGCAGGATGTTAAGGGGGTCAATGCTGCGGATGCTTGGATAAAAGAGAATCTCTGGTAATTGTTAAGTAAATTAATAATTGATGAGTTTTTAGATAGGTTAGCTTAAGCCGGGTTTATTCCCGGCTTTTTATTTATGCATACGGGTTAATGATCAATTTAAATAAAAAAGGCAAGGCGTGAGGCTGTTTTTTGTGTTTATTAATTCCTCACTCTTGCCAAGCAAAGGTTAAGCAACTTTAGTTGCCACTTTCACCTTCTAGTTAAGTATACACTGTTTTAGTATTAATTTACAAGGGGGGTGGTAAACTTTAAATGATTCTTTTTGCGCGGGGAAGTTTTTTGTTTATAATTATTAAATTCTTTATAATTTATGATAAACTACTGTAGTAGGGAGTTTTAAAATGGAACAAAATAGATCAATCCTTAATTTATAATTAAGTAGAAATGAAAGGAGACTGATATGCAAAAGAAAACACTCGTTTTGTTAATGACAATGTTATTTTTTACACAGGGAGTCATTTTAGCACAGCAAGAGCAGGGAAAAGAGTTTCATCAACAACAGAAAGTAAAAAAACAGGAGCATAAGCAAAAACAGCAAGCGGAGAAGAAGTTATTCCAGGAGAGTTTAAAAGGCAAAACTCCAAAAGAAAGATCGGCAGCGATTAAAAAGTATCGTGAAGCCCAATATCAAGAAAATAAAGCTTTTAATGCCCAGATACATCAAGAAAATATGGATACCTTAAAGAAAAAGTTAGCTAGCAATGCCAAGCTAACAGATGCTCAAAAAAATGAACTAATTAGCTATCTTGAGAGCCAATACCAGGAAAATGCTTCTTTTCGTGATCAAGGGTATAGTGAAAATACCGCTTTATTTGAGCAAATTGCTAACAATCCTAATATGACCCAAGAGCAAAAAAAGGCAGCAATTAAGGCGCATAATGAAGAACAAAAAAGTGAAATTAAGGCGCATATTCAGCAGCAGCAGGCAGAAAATAAAGTCCAACGCGAGAAAGTTCGTGCAAAAGTAAAAGCTCAAATTCAAACCAAGCGTTAGGGTTTATTGTTATGGTTTATGGAGTAGAATTTAAGCGTTTGAGTTTTTTGTGGGGTGTTTTTCGGAT
>CAYHRM010000097.1:0-4582 GCA_964359035.1 uncultured Planctomycetales bacterium | reverse complement strand
TGATATTGCGAACGCTCATTCTGACATTGAGCTATAATACCAGTGGGCAGATGGGTAATCCTTACCGCTGAATCCGTAGTATTAACGCTTTGGCCACCGGCGCCTTTAGCACGAAAAACATCCACGCGCAAATCGCTCTCCTGAATTTTTAGCTCTAATTCTTCTTCTATCTCCGGGATCACATCCACCGAAGCAAAAGAAGTATGCCTGCGCGAATTCGCATCAAAAGGCGAAATCCGCACTAATCGATGCACCCCGCGTTCGGCCTTTAAATAACCAAAGGCATATGGCCCCTCGATCAATAGAGTAACATTTTTAATTCCCGCTTCTTCTCCGGGAAGAATATCAATTGTTTTTACGCTATAGCCATGGCTTTCGGCAAAACGGCTATACATCCGCAGTAGCATTCCTGCCCAATCACAAGATTCCGTACCACCAGCTCCGGCGTTAATACTCAAAACTGTATTATTCTTGTCAAAGGGGGCGCCCAAAAGTACCTGAAATTCCAACTTATCAATTATCCCGATTAAACTGGTAGCATTATGCGTTAAATCTAAAACCAGATCCTGATCATCATCTTTAAGCAAGGGGACAAGTTCGGCTAATTCTTGATATTTCTTGTAGGCTAATTCCCAAGGTTCAACTGTCAACTTTAGGCTCTTTAACTCCTTAACGACGCCTGTCAAACGTTCTGTATTACTCCAAAAACCTTCTGCCGACATCTGCTCATTTAGAATATCTATCTTTTCCCTTTTATGTGCAACGTCAAAGATAACCTCTTAAATTTTCCAGCCGGACGCCAATCTCAATCAACTTCGCCTTAATCTCTTCGGCCATAATCATCTCCTAATTTTTACCTGCCTAGTTTTTAAAAATCTTGACGTTTAAACAGGCCTATGATTTTTTAATTCCTCTAAAAGCCAACATAAACTCTTCACGGCTATCAGCAGCCAGAGCGGCATCCTCTAAGGCAACCTTACCATCCTGCACTAGCTTAACCAAAGACTGGTTAAATGATTGCATGCCAAATATCGACCCATCATCAATGAATCGCGGAATTTCCCATATCTTCCCTTCACGAATTAAACGGCTAATTGTTGAGGTCAAAAGCATTACTTCATAAGCCGGAACCCTGCCCAGCCCATTCTTAGCCGGCACCAAACGTAAAGAAATTACGCCTTTTAATAATGTAGCAAACTGATTTTTTGCTTCTTGATGCTGATGCGGAGGAAAAAGATTAATTAATCTTTCCACCGTCTGAGAAGCATTAATCGTATGCAAAGTACTTAAAACTAAAACTCCAGTTTCCGCCGCCGCCATCGCCGATGAGACAGTATCATAATCACGAATATTACCAATAAACATAACATCCGGACTCTGTAGGGTAAAAGCGCGCAGTGCCACCGGATAACTAGAGACATCAATCCCCAATTCCCGCTGATTAATAATGGACTGCTTATCCTCAAAAGTATACTCAATCGGTTCCTCAACAGTTAAAATATGTTTTCGAGCATTAATATTTATGTATTCCACCATACTGGCAATGGTCGTGGATTTTCCGCTCCCCATACTCCCGGTTAAAAGCACCAGGCCACGGGTTTCCAGAGCTAATTTTTTTAATATTTCCGCGGGAAGATTTAGTTCCTCAAAAGAAACAATGCTATTGCGCACGCTCCGAATAACAATAGAAGGCCAATTTCTTTGCGTAAATATGCTTACTCGGAAACGCCGATTAAATTCTGCTAAATATACGGCAAAATCAACATCCAATTTATTTCTAAAGGTTTCACACTGCTTAGCATTAGCCAGCTGCTCCATCGCAAAAATTACATCTTCAATACTTAAAACTTTGGTATCCATCGCCACAATTTTGCCGTCAATCCGTAAACAAGGTAAGCCCCCTACCCGAAAAAAAAGATCGGAAGCATCTTTATCCACCATTGCTTGTAATAATTTTTTAATATCCATATTCTCCCCTAAAAATATTTTTTAATACTTGGTTAATTATAACACTTTATTACCTTTTAACGTAGGATTAAATTCCATGTATTTAGCAAACATCAGCCGCGTTTGGGCATCAATCGCCGGAGCCGAACCAATAATCAATATTATAAACGGCACAAAAATCCATTCCAAAATTAAAAGCAAATGCTTAAACCAGCTTATCCCTTTCGGCCGGGAAGGTAAAATTGTCCAACTTAAAAATACCCAGGTTAAACTAGTCAATAAAGTAAATTTAAATAACAAACCCGTAATCTTCGGTAAGTTATAAGCAATCGCCATCTGGCTGAAAAACGCCCCCCCGAAAAGTATAGGCAGCGGCCCAATCACTACCAAAATTACTGCCCAAACCGCCCAGGTCACATGACTCTCCAGAAGATGAAATGACCTTCTCAATTTATTAAACAAAGAAATATTTTTATTTTTTATAAAACCACTCACCACAAAAGGAAAATTCTCCACCCCCCAGGCCCACCTTCTTTTCTGTTTATACTGAACCACCATCGTCCGCCAGATATTATTGGAATAAGCCACATCTAAAGAAACCGTAACATATAATGGAATCACGCGATAATCTCCATTATAATACAAATAACCTTTCCAATAGATTACCGAATCATCCGAAATCATATTGGTCGGCCAATAATCTATTTGCACTAAGGTTTTAAAACTCATGCTATGGCTGGAGAAGGTGACAAACTTCTCCAAGCGCATACTCTCAATCATCTGACAGAACGAACTGCTAATTTCAACTAACCTGGCAAAAGAAGGCGCCTGCCAGATATTATTATTATAAACCGGCATCGGCTGATAACTTGCCTGATGCCTTTTCTCTGAAGTTAAGAAATGATAACTTAAACAACCAAAATATTCTTTATCCACACAAGTATCCGCGTCAAAACAAGAAATGATTACCTGTTCATAAACAATTCCCCGAGTATCTAAAAAATTCTTCACTGCTTTCGCTGACCAAGTAGCATTAGCACCTTTAGTCCGGCTCTCTCCAGGTAAACCATCGGGATGAAATGTGGACAGATACGCACCAAATTTAACGCTAAATTCTTTCTCTAAAATTAAAGCGTTCTCATGCGCGTAGATATTCCTCTCCTCAAAAGCCATCACAACAATAATCTTTTCCTGGGGATAATGGCTCCCACTCAAAGCAGCCAACGATGGCCGTAAAACCTCTAGCCCCTCATTATAAACCGGAAATATCACCACCTGATACAGTTCTAAAAACCCCAAATCCACAGGTAGGTCCAGGCAACGCGCCAACCAATCCTTGTTTCTCTGACGAAAAAGCCGATGATGCGCCATCACCAGAAGAGTAGTTAAGTATACTGTACGAATAATCCAATAAAAATCAAAAGAAATAATAATAATCGCGCTCGCCACCGGGTGAAAAAAAGATAATGAAATTAATAAAACAATTATACTCCAGGATAACCCTCCGGGTATAATCTCAAGCCAGCGCTTTAGAAATGATGTTTTATTCAACAGGCTCCTTTTTTTGCACCGGCTTAATTGGCCCAAAAGCCTGGGAAGCCAACTTTGCTGATAAATAGAGATTAGCGTTTAATTCTAATTTATACAAATTATTATAAAAACCACCATCAAGGCTTCTTTGGCTGTCACTAAAATAAAGCGTATCTTCTTTTTGATCATAAAATGCCGTCGAACCCGCCTTATTTAATTCTACCAGATTAATCGGTACTGCCCCCAAGAGGGACTCAACCACCTGGAGATGTTTATCCGTCAATACCACTAGATGATAACTATCCGAATGCCAAAAAACATTAATGATTTTCTCTTGAGAATAATCCAAAAGCACCCCTGAGGCAGCATATTCATAATCAATCTGGGTATCAAAAAAAATTACACTAATTTGATTATGATTAAAAATAAATAACTTTCTTTTGTCTTTGGAAACCTCCCAACCGTTTACTTGAGTAAACTTATCCGGAAGGCTGGCGATATCTTCAAAATTGTTCGCTTCTAAATTCGATCGATAAACAATCTTTTTTTCTTGATCCAGATAATAAATTTCCTTTTTTTCAGTATCCAGGCGAAAAGAAGAAAATTTTTCCTGATTTAACTGTCGCAGATTAGGCCGTACCGGAAAGAGAATAACCTTATCAACTCGGCTGACCTTGCCTGCCTCGACCTCCACTTGCCCCTTCCAAAGATAATGCTGTGCTAATTCCAAGGTAACTTTATAGGCTCCCGGAAGCAGCTCCTGCATACTCGCCGGGCTCCTTTCCGCCACAAGTTTACCATTAAGATAAATTTTTGCACCCGCAGGAAGAGTCTTAACAAAAATTAACCCGGTTTTTACAAACTTTAAAGTACAAGCATTAAATTTATACCCTAAAGCAAAAGAAAGAATAAACGGCAAACCAATAAAAAATAAAAATAAACTTAAACAAAATAAAACCCCTCTTATCCTTTGTAAAGTAATCATTTTAATAAATCCTTTTGACGTAACAAACGATGATACCCCAAAGCAAACCGATGCGCCTCATCACGAATACGACGAATTAAATTTAAAGCCGCCCCATCCTTAACTAAGGCCACCGTCAAT
>CAYHRM010000096.1:0-4701 GCA_964359035.1 uncultured Planctomycetales bacterium | reverse complement strand
AATCTTTATCGAGCGTCGGGAAATTGACCAGATTAAGATGAAGGAGGCAGTTAGGGAGAAATCCGGGC
Organism: uncultured Planctomycetales bacterium; assembly: GCA_964359035.1. Classification (GTDB taxonomy): domain Bacteria; phylum Omnitrophota; class Gorgyraeia; order Gygaellales; family Profunditerraquicolaceae; genus UBA6249. Next base: position 4,633 of record CAYHRM010000096.1, on the reverse strand, counting down.
AATTCTGGCAAGGCCAGAACCTGGCGGAATCTGTGCTTGCACCGGATCCCAATGAAGATAAAGATGAAATTTTGGTCCTGAAGCGTAGGATACATGCCAAGCTTATCGAGAGCTTGAATATTAAGAAGATTGATTTGAATGTTTTTAGTGATGCAAAGAAAGCCAAGGAATTAAGAGACAAGGCTGAATCAATTGTTGGTAATCTTTTGGTTGAGGAGGCGGGCAGCTTCATCCCCTCTCAGGATGTAAGAAAAAAATTGATTAAAGAGATTCTGGATGAAGCCTTGGGGTTAGGCGCATTAGAGGACTTATTAGATGACCCGGATATTACCGATATTATGGTGAATAATAAAAATGAGGTTTATGTCGAGCGTTTCGGTAAGATTGAATTAACCAGCAAGAAGTTTCTTTCTAATGACCAGGTAAGGACGATAATCGAGCGGATCATCGCTCCTATTGGCAGGCGTATTGATGAATCTGTGCCGATGGTGGATGCGCGCTTGAGCGATGGCTCGCGCGTTAATGCCATTATTTCTCCGCTATCTTTAACCGGCCCGACGCTGACCATCAGAAAATTCCGTAAGGAAAGATATAAGGTTGGAGACCTACTAAATTTTAATGCTCTGACCCCGGCGATGGCGGATTTTATCAAGGCTTGCGTGTTGTGCCGTAAAAATGTAATTGTTTCCGGGGGTACGGGTTCGGGAAAGACTACTGTGTTAAATGCCCTCTCAGAGTTTATCCCCGAAGGTGAACGAATTATCACCTTGGAGGATGCCGCGGAATTAAAATTAAACCAGCGGCATTGGATAAGATTAGAATCCCGCCCGCCGAATATTGAAGGTAAGGGCGCGCTTTCCATCAGAGACCTTTTCCGTAATTGCCTGCGTATGCGGCCGGATAGAATTATCGTCGGAGAATGCCGCGGTAGTGAATCTTTAGATATGTTACAGGCGATGAACACCGGCCATGACGGCTCAATGACTACCGTCCATGCAAATTCTCCCAACGATGTTTTAAGCCGCCTAGACTCGATGATCCTGATGTCCGGCGTGGAATTACCGGTGAGAGCGATCCGTGAAATGGTCGCTTCCGCGGTTAACGTCATTGTGCATACCGCCCGTCTTTCCGACGGTTCGCGAAAAATATTAGGGATTGCCGAAGTTGCCGGGTTGAAGGATGAGATGCATATCAATATAAATGACATATTTATCTTTAAACAAACCGGCGTCGATCCTCAAGGAAAAGTTTTAGGATATTTTACCGCTTGCGGCTACAAGCCTTCATTTATGGATGAGATCCGCGTCCGGGGTATCGATATTTCGGATGATATATTTAAACCCACCAAGCCTTAAAATTTGCATTCATGCGCTTAATTAACCAAACCAAAAGTACTGTTTTAGCCGAAGATGTTTCTATTGCCAAGACTCCCCTGTCAAGGATCAAAGGTTTATTAGGTAGAAAAATTTTTGCCCGCGGTCAGGCGCTTATCCTAGAGCCCTGTAATTCTATTCACACATTTTTTATGCGTTTTCCAATCGATGTGCTTTTCGTAGATAAGGAGAATAAGGTTATTGGCGCCTTAGACAATCTTACTCCCAACAGGATTAGCCGTATATATTGGCATTCCAGCCGGGTTATTGAATTACCTGCTGGTAGCCGAAGCCTCTCCAATACTCAAGTCCAGGATCAACTCCAGGTTGTAACTTAACATTTCCGGTTTTTGTCCAATCCAGCTTGACAAATCCATAAATAGGTATTATATTTATATTGGTAAATGTCCAATCTGGAGGATCTGTGGGTATTGTCCATAAGCTTAAACCCGAAGTTTTGAACTTTATTCTTGAAAATAAACAAAAAAACCCTGCCTTAAGTTGCCGCAATTTAACACAATTAATCCTTGATAAACTACAGGTTGAAGTTTCAAAATCCAGCATCAATGCTATTTTTAAGGAACATAATCTAAGCATGCCTATTGGCAGAAGGCAGAAGCATAAGAAAAAGAAGTTTAATATGCCTGTCTTGCCGGTCATTGAAGGCATTAAAGCTGTTGTAGTAGTTGAGCCGGTGATTGCGGATCAGATTGCTTCGTCGCCTACGACAATATCTGAAGGGGCTCCTCGCAATGACACAAATGGTGTCATTGCGAGCCCGAGCGCCTGCGAGGGCGAAGCAATCTCTGAATCTAAAGACATTAGCGCTGAAGAAAAACGCTTTAAAGAAGCGGAAGAATGGGCCATGAAATTGCGGGATGAGGAGGCTGTCAGGATCAAAGAAAAATTGGAACTGGCAAAACAAAAATATGAAGAAGGAAGCGCTCCTAAAAAAACTGAAGAAACAGATGTTAAGGCTCTTTTAGAAGAAGCGGCAAGAGTAAAAGCTAAGGCAGAAGACAGGCAGCGTGAACTTGAAAAAGTTACGCAAGAGCTAGCTGAAAAGAAGCGCTTGGAAGAGCAGGAAGCCAAAAGAATCGAGGATGAGAAAGCCGCACAGGCGACAGCTGAAAAAAAGCGTTTAGAAGAGCAGGAAGCCAAAAGAATCGAAGAGGAGAGAATTGCCCAGCAAGCTAAGCTAAAAGTCGAAGAAGAAAGATTAGCCAAAATTGCCGAGGAAGAGAAGCTTGCCGAAGAAGTGGCGCTAAAAGCTGAGAGAGAAAAATGGGCCAGGCTCGCCGAGGAAGAGCATAAAGCTAAACAGCAGAGAACCGAAGAAGTTGTTGTACCCAAAGAGCAGCCGGTTAACGTGAGAGCAGGTTCGTTGCCTCAGGTGGGTGGTTATCCGGGAGCGATATTGCTTAAGGCATTGGACTCTTTAATCGGCGGCAGTAAAGAAATCAATGAAGCTATTTGCCGGGAGCTGGGGGTTTTGTCAGAAACACGTTTAGGCCTTACGGAAGCAGTAATCTTTAGGCTCTTTTTCGGTAATGATAATTTGGCTGTGCTTTGGGAATATCTCGGCCAACAATACTCACCAGAGCAATTAGATGACTATTCTGCTAAGATTAAACAGCTTAAGAATCTAAAATTAAATATTCCCAATATTTTTTCCGGAATTTTTACCGCCGCCAGAGGGGTAAAACTGCATTTTATCGACGGAAGCATTGTCTATTTGGACGGCCAACTGCATTCTGCCTGGTCCACGCAGAATATCCCGTATGATTTTTCCAGCCCCGTTTATGAGTTAAAAAATAATTTAAACAGGGGTTTTTTAAAAGACAACCAGTTAGTTCTATTTTCTGCTCCTGGTTATGATGTTGTACCTAAAGATTTTTTCAGCCTACTTTTAAACTTCGGTTTCACGGATAAATACCCGGACACTTTAACTTTATTCGGAAACAAACTGGAAGAGCTAGAGGCGCTCACTTTAAATAATCAGAATAATCATTCGTTGATCTTTGGTCTCTGGCCATGGCAGTTTACTAGTACCCGAAAGGTCAAAAAGATCGGGGATTTTAATTTAAAACATATTGAGTGCATAAATCAAGATATGTATTTAGCGGAAATCGAAATTGATTTATTGCTGGCATCTACGAATCAAAGTATATCCCTAAAAGGCTGTGCCATAAAAACTATTCCTACGGAAAAAATCCGCCTGGTCGTGCTTAACAGTTCTAAGGAGCCGATTGACCCCGCTGAATTGGCAGAAATTTATCTCAACCGCTGGCCTAATCTTGAAGAGGCTTTTCATGATTTTAGCCGTAAAATGGAGCTTTTTGCTTATGCCGGAGCCGGCCAGAAATTTTTCTCTAACGATAGCTATGCCAAGGATATAGATGTCCAGGTATCTAATTTGGAACCTGGGATAATCTTTACAAACTATATTAAGATACTGGATACTTATCTACGCTGGTATTTTTTACCCTCTGGATACATTGAGAAAAACTTTAATTTTACTAGTGAGAATTTTTATAAGCTTCCGGTAAAGCTTACTACCGGTAATGATAAAGTTACAGCCCGGATTCAGGTTGAACAGGGGTATCAATTCGCCAAAGATGTAGAGTATCTTATTCGCCGGCTCAACGAAAGGCAGATAATTTTACCAAAAGGCTTGCGCCTTTATTTTGAAAACGCTTTCAAATAAGAAGCAGAAGGATATTGATTGTTTTATTTTAAGATGTTATATTTAAGGTAAGGGATGATAAGCAAGAGGTAAAAAATGAGGAGAATGCGTTTAAATGGCCAGAGCATTATTGAGTATTTAATAATTCTTTTGATCGTAGGGCTAGTATCTTTGGCTTATCGTTCGCAGGCAAAGAATCTTTTTAAAAGTTACGAGAGCACCGCAATTGCTGAATTAACAAGAACTAATTATTAGAATACGATGATATTTAAAAAAGCAAGACCGGGACAGAGCATCGTTGAATATACCATGTTGATTATTATCGTCGCCGCGGCATTAATGGCAATGACAACTTATATAAGCCGCTCGGTGAACGCGCGCATTAAACAGACGCAAGATGAATTTCAAAATAGTATGAAAAATGAACGAAAAGCGTCGTATGAGCCAAAGTATTTTGGAATATGTAATTATTTTTGTGGCGATAATCGGGGCGATTGTTTTATTTACAGGTAGGTTTAACTCGGCAGTCAATCGTTCTTATAATAGGTTATTTAATAAGATCGCTAATAACTAG
>CAYHRM010000095.1:0-4702 GCA_964359035.1 uncultured Planctomycetales bacterium | reverse complement strand
TTTCTCAGGTTCCGGTAACTGAATTAGCGCCAGTTTCGACTGTTGAATCTACGCCAGTTCCGGTGGCTGAGCCAGCGCTAGCTCCGATTGTTGAGTCAACACCAGCTCCGGCTGTTGAGCCGTTGAAGGAAATTAAACAGGCGGTTGTGGAGAAGCCGTTAATTAAATTAACATTAGTGCCCCCGGTGGCAATAATTATTGCCAAGCCTGAAAAAGGTTATTCCCCGTTGTTGGTAAAATTCTCTGGGCAAAAATCATACTCTAAGTCGGGAAAAATCGTGGCATATGATTGGAATTTTGGTGATGGGGACACCTCGACTAAGAAAAATCCCGAGAATACTTACTGGAGTACTACTTTTGGCGTGCGTAATTTTACTGCAACACTTACAGTCAGAGATGATGCCGGCAACACCTCTATCGCCAGCACCGTAATCGAAGTAATTACGGAATAACTCCCTTTTTTAAATTCATACTACCACTTATTAACAGCAGTAGTGTGGGTTTAAACCCACACTACTGCTGTTAATAACTTTACTTATCCACAGGGTAGTGAAGGTTTAAACCCACACTACATAATTTATAGTATGGGTTTATCAATTTCAATAAGTTGGATCGGTTGATAATTGGTTTGGAAATAATGGTTATAGCTTGAAAAAGGATATTCTTCAGGGGAATTAACCAGGTTTTCTTTTACGGGATTGTTATGTATATATTCTAATTTTTGGATAAGTTTAACTGAGTCAGTAATACACTCATCATAGAAGCTTCTTTGCCATAGCTTTCCTTCCTTTCCGCTTAGCTTGTTTATTTTTTTAGCGAAACTACCTTTGAGCATTTTCATAATATAAGAAAAGTTGTAACTACCGAATGGATGAAGGATGATATGTACATGATCGGGCATAATACAGAATCCATAAAATTTGTAATCTAGGATTAGTTTAAAATACTCAAATGTTACCAACAGAATTTTACAATATTTGGGATCATTAAATATCGAAGTCCTATCTTGAGTGGCAGTTGTTAAAAAATATGCTGCATTTTCTGGATAAAATCTTCTTATATTTGACATAATTTTGTAGTAGTAGTGTGGGTTTAAACCCACACTACTGTTGTTAATAACTTTACTTATCCACAGGGTAGTGAAGGTTTAAACCCACACTACCCTGGATTTATTAAGTTAAGAAGGCACGGTCAAGAGAACGATATTGAATTGCTTCAGCGATATGTTCAGATTTAATTTGATCGCTGTTGGATAAATCACTAATCGTGCGAGCGACCTTAAGGATTTTATTATAAGCTCTGGCCGATAAAGCTAATTCTGTTATTGCCATGCGCATCAACTCCTGGGCCTCTTTATTCAAAGCGCAGCATTCTTGGATCAATTTATTAGACATTTGGGCGTTGCAAAATATTTTAGCGGTATTTCCGCCGCAGGCGGATCTATCTACGGCGGAAAATCTTTGCAATTGAATTGCGCGGGCATTTTCTACGCGTTTTCTGATTGTCGCTGATGGTTCCGCATCTTGAGTATCGGATAGTTCCCGATATTTTACCTGCGGGACTTCAATATGTAGATCAATTCTATCAAGCAGGGGGCCGGAAATTTTCCCCAGATAATTTCTTATCTTTGTCGGGTTGCAGTGGCAGGTTTTTTGTGGGCTGAAATAATTCCCGCAGGGACAAGGATTAAGCGCGGCCGCTAAAATGAAACAAGCAGGAAAAATCAATGTTCCTTTTATGCGGCTGATACAGATAAGATTTTCTTCCAATGGCTGCCTTAATGCTTCAAGGGCCTTACGGTTAAATTCGGGTAGCTCATCCAAAAATAAGACCCCGTAATGAGACAGGCTTATTTCTCCGGGCTTGGGTATGCTGCCCCCTCCGATTAAGGCCACATCTGAGATGCTATGATGCGGAGCGCGAAAAGGCCGAGTGGCGATAAAGCCATCTTTTTTTAACAATGTGCCGGCAACGGAGTGAATCTTGGTTATCTCTAGGGCCTCTTCTAGGGAAAGGTTAGGCATGATGGTGGGGATTCTTTTGGCAAGCATGGTTTTACCGCTTCCCGGAGGGCCGATCATTAGAATATTATGTCCTCCGGATACTGCTACCTCTAGGGCTCTTTTGGCAAAGTACTGTCCCTTGACTTCGGAAAAATCTAAACTATAATTTGCGCTATTTTTAAGGATTTGATTAACTTCTAATTTAAGCGGTGGCCGAGAATCGGGGTTGGCTAAAAACTGTACCACTTCTTTTAAATTTTTTAGTGGCCAGGCGGATATTTCTGGTATGATAGCCGCTTCATTAATGTTTTCCTCCGGGAGGATGATGTTTTTTATGGGTAATTTAGCTAGGGCTAAGCTGATGGTTAAAGCGCCATGTATTGGCCGTAGTTGTCCATCTAGGGATAGCCCACCGAGAAAAAAGTAATTTTTAAGAGGATCCTTATTGATCTGTTCGGTGGCGGCTAGAATGCCCAGGGCAATGGCGAGATCGAAGTAAGCGCCCTCTTTTTTTACATCCGAGGGGCTAAGGTTTATGGTTATTCTTTGGGTTGGCCACTGGAATCCCGAATTCCTGATCGCTGAGCGTACCCTTTCTTTGCTTTCTTTAATTGCTACATCCGCTAAGCCCACTAGGTTTATCGTGGGAAGGCCGCTGGTGATATCAATTTCTATTTCTACGGGATAAGCATCCAGGCCGAAAAGGCCAAAACTGTAAGTTTTAGAGATCATTTTTTCTCCTCCTAAGATAATAGACGTATAGAGTTCAATAATCTAACGGATTATTTAAGAAGATAATATAATTATGTCCATTTAGTAGGGTGGGTTTAAACCCACCCTACTGTGTTGATAATTAACACAAGTTGGCACAGTTACTGATAGGGTTTTTATGTAAAATACCTTGCTTTTTAAATGGAGGATTATATAATATGTATCTATGAATAAGGAAGTGGCAAAGAACCTGGTGCTTATTTTGTTGTTAGGCATTACTATTTTTAGTATGGTCAGATATGCAAGTGAATTAAAGGCAAAATTTCGACTGCAAGATACTTTGACTCAGGCTCAAGGTGAAGTTGCCTCTTTGACCCAGGAGAAGCAAAACTTATTGCAAGAGTTGGGGAAAGAGAAAGAGCTTAATGAGCAGTTGGCGGCAAAGAACGTAAATTTTAAGGCGCATTTAAAGGCAAGTAAAGTTAGGATGAACCGTTCTTTCCGGGATAACTTTAAAATTCAGAATGAGTTTGAAGATATAAGCGCCAAGTTTGCTATATTAAAAGCGGAAAACAGGGCGTTGATTGACCGTCATAAGCGTAATTATATCGAAAATGAACAGTTTAAATTTAAACTGAGTTCGGTGGTGGAGTTAAAAAAGGCAATTCGAGAATTAAGAGCTAAGAGGTTCAAAGCCCCGGACATAGAAATAAAAGGAAATCAGGGGTTTTTGTTTAGAGATGGCCAGTCCACTCAAGAGAAAATTAAGATTGAAGTTATTCCCGCTGCGTACAAATCCTTAAAAGAATAATGAGAGATTTTTTTATTGAGGCATATAGAAACAAGATTCTTATGACGACCATTTCTGCCTGGTTAATTGCCCAGACGATTAAGGTGGTGATCGGAGTTTTTCGTTTAAAGAAATTTGATTTTCGTTTATTTATTGGAAGCGGGGGGATGCCTTCTGCGCATGCCGCTGGTGCCGCATGCTTAGGAACAAGCATTGGCTTGGAATGTGGATTTGATAGTGTTTATTTTGCTTTGGCATTTGCCTTTGCAATTGTTGTGATGTTTGATGCCCAGGGAGTGCGTCGCTCTACCGGCAAGCAAGCAAGTATTTTAAATACAATTATGGAGGATATTTATTGGCGGGGTAAGATTCAACAGATACGTTTACGTGAGCTGATCGGGCATACTCCGGTAGAAGTAATTATGGGTTTGTTGTTAGGGGTTGTGATTGCTTTAGTATCTTGGTTTGGATAAATTAAGCAGTAGTGTGGGTTTAAACCCACACTACTGCTGTTAATAAGTATAGGAGGTTTTAAGTGAACAAGAGACTTTTGATTATAATTATCGCCGTAATGGCGATTGGTAGTTTTGTTATTTTTTTAAGTAGTAAAAAAATAAGTAAAGTAGTGCAAAGTGCGAGTAATTCATCAACACGTTCTTTGTCTATCCAGGCACGCAAGCTTGAGGCTAAGGATAGTTTGTGGGAGGCTAAATTATTGTATCAGAAATTAGTGAATGATTTTCCGGAATCGCCGGAAGTAATGGATTGGCAGAAAAAGGCAGAAGATATGAATATTAAATTACTTTTTTCGCCTACACTTACACCTAAAAGTATAATTTATCAAATTCGCCCGGGAGATACCTTGAATAAGATCGCCCGTGAGCATAAAACTACTACGGAACTGATTATGAAGAGTAATAATATTAGTGATGCGCGGATTATTCCTGGGCGTAAGATTAAAGTTTGGAATGTGCCGTTTAATATTTTGGTGGATAAATCTCAAAATATATTGCTGCTTAAAGATAATGAAGAGATCGTTAAGAGCTATATTGTCTCAACAGGTAAAAATAATTGCACTCCCGTGGGCACGTTTAAAATTGTGAATAAACTTCCTAATCCGACTTGGTTTAAAGCCGGGGCGGTTGTGCCGCCGGAAAGCGCGGAGAATGTGTTAGGCACGCGTTGGATGGGGTTTGAT
>CAYHRM010000094.1:0-4854 GCA_964359035.1 uncultured Planctomycetales bacterium | reverse complement strand
CGCCGGTAAATTTGCTTTAATTACTCCAGTAATTACATCCACACTTGGCCGCTGGGTAGCTAAAATCAGATGTATCCCTACTGCCCGCGATAATTGCGCTAGGCGTGTAATGGCATTTTCAATTTGATCACGCGCCACGCTCATTAAATCTGCAAACTCATCAACAATGACAATAATATAAGGAATCTTTTCCTGCTTTTCATTATAAGCTTCAATATTTCTAGCCCCAGCTTTAGATAAAAGTACATAACGCGACTCCATCTCAGAAACTACCCAATTAAGCGCAACGGCTGCTTTCTTGGCGTCTGTAACTACCGGACATAAAAGATGCGGCAAGCCATTAAAGGGCATTAACTCTACCATCTTTGGATCAATCATTAAAAATTTTAAATCATTCGGAGACCCCCGAAAAAGAAGTGATAAGATACAGGTATTTACACAAACAGTTTTACCGCTGCCGGTAGTTCCGGCAATTAACAGATGCGGCATATCATCTAAATCACCAAAAACACTTCGACCGGTAATATCTTTGCCTAAAGCGATAGTCAAGGGGGATTTCTGTTTATGATACTCCGCGGAAGTAAGTAGGTCCCTAATGCAAACTAGAGTGCTCTGCAGATTAGGTACTTCCACTCCTACTCTACACTTACCCGGAATAGGAGCAATAATCCTGATCGACTGAGCTTTAATTGCTAAAGAGATGTCATCAGTTAAAGCCTCAATGCGATTTATCTTTACTCCAGCGGCGGGTTCCAATTCATAACGCGTAATTACCGGACCGCGAATAATATCAGTAACTTTTGCCAAAATACCAAAATCTTCTAGAGTATCTTCCAATGTCCTGGCACAAGCCTCCAGGTCTTCTTTCATTTGCTTAGTATCCGCCGGCGGTGGAGCATCTAATAAATCCACCGAAGGCAAATGATAATCACCGATTTTTAGCTCACTAGTTTTTAGTTTAACTTCTTCACCTTGCGGCTTCGTTTTAATCTGAATCTTTAACTTTGATCCGACAGATGCCTCCGGCATGATTATTCTAGGTTTTGATAAACCGGTCTCCGCGTCTTGTTTTTTAGCTAAAACACTATTTTTATTAGAAAGACTAGGCTTAGGTTTAACCACAGCCGTTTTTTCTTTTTTAGAAAAAATAGCCAACCTCGAAAAAAGAGATTTTATTCTTTCAGTTATTTTAAGAAAAAGTGCAGAAATAAGAATTTCCGTCACTAAAGCCAAGGAGAGAATAATAAAAGTAATAAAAATAATAAAACCACCTAAGCGGCTAAAATAGGCAGTAATAAAATTAGCAGTAAGGGCGCCAAAAAACCCAGAGGTTTGGAACCTTAAGCTATTATTATTTAAATTAAACATACCAATCAGCGAACTGATGGAAACCAATAACACAAACATCCCCAAAATACGCGCCACACTTAAGTAGGGTTTATCCTGGCGAAAATATTTAAGGCCTAGCATAACCACTAAAAACGGTATGCAAAAACTAGAGATATTACCAAAAAGAAAAACGATTAATCCGGCCAGATAAGCGCCGAAAACTCCCAGAAGATTTTTAGCGGGAAAATTAGGGGAAGAGGTATAAAAAACAAGATCCAAGCGATCAAAGCGGATAAGGCTGGCCAAAACCATCAGCCCTACTGCTACTAGAACGACGCCTTTAACCTCATTGATTCTTCTTTCTCTCACTTCTATGGTTAGCTGCTTTGCTGCGTAGTTTCAGCCTGTTTTTTACTTAAATTAATTCTACCTAATTCATCTACACCAATAACTTTAACCTTAAACTCATCGCCGACCTTAACAATATCTTCAACTTTCTTGACGAAAGTGGCGGATAATTCAGAAACATGCACCAGGCCTTCTTTTTTCGGGGCGATTTCCACAAAAACGCCAAATGGCATAATCCTTTTTACCTTACCAGAATAAATCTTACCCACTTCAACATCATTAGTAATAGCTTTAATCATTTCAATGGCCGCACTAGATTTTGCCGCATCGACTGAACCAACTAAAACCGTACCGTCATCTTTAATATCAATGCTAGCGCCTGTAGCGGCAATAATCGCCTTAATCGTTTTGCCTCCCGGGCCGATTAACTCTCCAATTTTTTCAGTATTAATTTTTAAAACATCAATGCGCGGGGCAAAACTAGAAAGTTCTTCTCGCGGGCTATTTAAAGCCGCGCTCATTTTATCTAAAATAAATAATCTTCCTTCTTTAGATTGCGCTAAGCACTCCTTAAGCAGCTCCAATGAAATCCCATCGTTCTTAAGATCTAACTGCACCGCAGTAATTCCGCTACGGGTTCCAGCGACCTTAAAATCCATATCCCCAAAATGGTCCTCTAGTCCAGCAATATCCGTTAAAATCGAGGTCTTCTGCGCGTCCTTAACTAATCCTAAAGCCACGCCCCCGACTGCTTCTTTAATCGGTACACCAGCATCCATCAATGACAAAGTAGCCGCGCAAACTGAAGCCATACTACTAGAGCCATTAGATTCTAAAATTTCAGAAACTACCCTTACGGTATAAGGGAATTTCTCTTTAGACGGCATTACCGCCAGCAAAGCCTTTTCCGCTAAAGCCCCATGGCCAATTTCACGTCGGCCAGGACTACGCACCGGCCGGGTTTCTCCGACACTAAAAGAAGGAAAATTATAATGCAACATAAAAGACTTCTTTTTTTCTCCATCCAAAGATTCAATCAACTGCTCATCCTGCCCCGTACCTAAAGTAGTTACAGCTAAACTTTGAGTTTGTCCACGAGTAAACAGGCTTGAACCATGTGTACGTGGAAGTACAGAAACCTCACAAGTAATCTCTCGGATCTGCTTAAAAGAACGCCCGTCAATCCGCCTGCCTTCTTCCGAAATCATTTTACGCACTTGCCTTTTCTCTACTTCATGTAAGCCGGTATGAATATCCGGCCCCAAAAATCCTTCCGCAATTAATTGCGCCTCTAACTCTTTAGTCAACAAAGCTACCTGCTCTTCACGCTCTTCTTTTTTACTTAATTTATAAACTTTAGCTAGCTTTTCCTGAGAAAGCACTTCAATCTTATGCATTAAAGCCGCTTCCACTAATTTAAGTTCAACAGTAGCTTTAGCCTGGCCGTAAAGCCGAGCAAACTCTTCCTGCAAAGCAAGTATAGGCTTAAGACTATCCATCCCAAAACTTACGGCTTGAAAATATTCTTCTTCAGAGACCTCTTTGGCTTTAGACTCCAACATTACTACACCCTTGCTATTACCCGCCACAACTACCTCTAAATCCGCGCTTTCAATCTGAACATAGGTGGGATTTAATACCAATTCATTATTTATCCTAGCCACTCGACAACTAGCTAAAGGCCCGTTAAAAGGAATATCAGAAATAGACAATGCTGCACTTGCCCCAATTAAAGCCAAAACATTCGGATCATTCTCCCCATCACTGGAAAGCACCATCGCCATCACCTGAACTTCATTTAAAAATCCCTCTGGAAATAATGGACGAATCGGCCGGTCAATAAGACGGCTACCTAAAATTTCATTTTCGGAAGGCCTACCCTCGCGTTTAAAAAATCCTCCGGGAATCCTGCCAGCGGCATAGGTTTTTTCCTGATATTCAACCGTCAAAGGAAAAAAATCCTGCCCTTCTCTAATTGAGCTAGACATGCAAACAGTAACTAAAATAACGGTTGCTCCGTAAGTAATCGTCACTGAACCATTGGCCTGCTTAGCCAATCTACCTGTCTCTATAATAAGGTCATTACTACCAAATTTAATTTTTAAACTTTTATTTTGCATAATCGCTCTTTCTTTTATGGATGGACTCTTTAGGGCTTACTTTCTCAAGCTAAGCTTTCCCAGTATCTCTTCGTACTTCTTCATATCCTTATCCTTGAGATATTTGAGGAGTCTGCGGCGCCTACTCACTAAAAGCAGCAACCCGCGGCGAGAGTGGAGATCCTTTTTATGCGATTTAAAGTGGAGACCTAAATCATTGATTCTCTCGGTTAAAATCGCTATCTGTACCTCAGCGCTTCCAGTATCTCTGGCATGCACTTTAAAATCATCAATCAATTTTGCCTTTTGTTCCTTTACCAAAACCAAATTTCTACCTCCCTTTTCTAAAGATTATACGATAATTAATTACACAAGTCAACAGGTTAATCCGTGCTGACTTACTTCTTTGCCAACAGTTCAATTACTTTATCCAGCTTCTGAATAACTAAAACACTAAAAACAACAAACCAGACCGTCAAAGCCAACGAAATCAAACCACCAATAAAACTTACTCCTTGACCCATGTTAATCTCCTTTTTAATATTTGTTTATTTTACCACAAGAAAATGTTTATGCAACTTCAATCTCATTAATTTTTCTTCGCCCCAATTTCTTTTGCGCATGCTGGCGCTTATCATCTAAAATCTTTTTTTTAATACTTTTTGGTTTTTGACGATTCCGGCGCATAACCTTAGCCTTAAACGACTGCCTCTGTAAATTATCCTGTTGAATCTTATGTGCAATTTTACTTAAAAGTATATGCCTAGCTAAAGAACGATTCAATAGCTGAGAACGCTGACGCTGACATTTTACCTCCAGGCCCGTAGGTAGATGCTTTAAATAAACACAGGTGGCGGTCTTATTAACGTTCTGGCCACCGGGGCCACTAGAGCGGATAAAGCTTTCCACAATATCCTCTTCACGTACCCCCAAAAGAGCCATCCTTTTTTCTAATGTCAAATTTTTTTCAGCAACCACCAGCATTATAGATTACTCCTTAATCTCTTGATCAATATTTTTGATTAAATTATCCAAATCTTTAATCAATGGAACAGAAAGTAACTTTAATACCGTTACC
>CAYHRM010000093.1:0-4860 GCA_964359035.1 uncultured Planctomycetales bacterium | reverse complement strand
TGCGTAAGAAAAATCCGGATAAACTAAATTTTATGCCCATTTATCCCGGGAGCGAACAGGTTTATTTATGGGATTTGCCAAATGGACTGACAGCTTTATATGAAGCAGGCGGCAGCGTTATAGATATAGCTTTTTTCTATAAATCTGGTATGTTAAATTATGGCTGGAGTATTGCCAGCCAAACGCCGATTGAGAGTTCTACCATTGATTGTCCTGAATGTAAAAAGAAGGCTTCTGGTGGTGGGGTAAAAGCGGCTAAATCCGAGAGCGTGGATATCTCTACTCAAACTACTTTATTATTTCGTAAAGGGTTAAATGAAACCTGTAATATAACAATTGTTAATGTCGCTGCTGAGAAGAGCGCCGCATTAGGTAAAACCACTATTTCTGTTTTGTACAATGTTGATAAAAATAGCTGATCGTAAGGCACAATCGATTCTAGAATATTTAGTGGTAATTATCGTGTTGATTGCGGTATTTATCGCGATGGGGGCTTATTATAAGCGTAGTTTGCAGAGTAGGTATCGACAAGCAGGGGATGCAATTAGCGCCGGCGCGCAATATCCTTAATTAAAAATAATATAAAATTATGATTATCTTACTTTATATTTTAATTTTATGCTCAATTGTTTTACTTGCCTTGAGCTTATTACCGATTGTAATGCAGAGGATACAATCCTGGCAGCAGCGGCAAGAGATTATGGTGGCCAAGGAAATGGATAAGTTGTTTTATGATAAAAGCCCTAAGCGTATCGTGATGCTTTATTTTATTTTACCGATTATTTTAGGATTAGGCGGGTATTTTGTTACACAGTCATCGATTCTGGCTATTTTTGGTGGGCTGATTGGTTTGGCTATTCCAAATTTAATTTTAAAGATGCGTTATAAGCAAAGAATTAGTAAGTTTAGCGGCCAGTTGGTGGATGCGATTAATATGCTCTCTAGCTGTTTAAAGGGCGGATTAAGCCTTTTGCAGGGATTTGAGGTTTTAGTTGAGGAGATGCCTGCGCCGATTAGCCAGGAGCTGGGTTTAGTGGTCAGGGAGAATAAGATGGGTATTGCTTTAGAGGAGAGCCTGACCCGTTTAAATAAAAGGATGAATCTGGAGGAGTTGGGGATGGTGATTAATGCGCTTTTGGTGGCTCGTGAAACCGGAGGCGAGTTAACTAAGGTTTTTAGCCGGCTGACGGTAACGATTAGAGATAATCGTAAGTTAAAGGAAGCGATTAAAACGCTTACTCTGCAGGGAAGGATGCAAGGGGCGATTATGTCTTTTCTGCCGATTTTATTTGTGGGCTGGGTTCTCTCGGTAGATAAGCACCATTTTGATATTATGTTAAGTAATGATGTCGGCAGAATGTTGCTTATTGCGGCGGTCATTTTGCAAATTAGCGGTATGATTCTGATTAAAATATTTAGTACAATCAAAATATAATATGGAAATATTTATTTTTATTTTTATTATTGGCTCAGTCGGACTAGTAGTTTGGGGCCTATATTCTCAACATAAGACTTTTTTACGCCTGCCTAAAGATATTTTAGATGTTAAATTTCGAAAGCCAGGATTTGATTTTTCTCGCATTCTTCCCACCGAAGCATTTTTGGATGGCAGCGGGCTTTCCGCGGGAATAAAAAAGAATATTGATACCGCGCATATGAATATCTCCGCGGCGGCTTTTTTTAATATAAAGATACTGGTTTGTATTTTTTTAGTGGTTATTAGTGTTGTAGTGGTGGGGAAAATTGAGCCTTTATTGATTCTCATTGCCATTGCCTTTGGATATATTTCTCCGGATTTTTATTTAAAACGTAAGATTGCTAAGCGCAGGTATTTAGTGGCGCGCGGGCTTCCGGAAACAGTGGATCTTTTAGGTTTGTGTATTGAAGCTGGGCTTGATTTTGTGAGTGCCACAAGATGGGTGATTGATAGAACCCCTAAAACTCCCATGGTTGAAGAGTTGGCTTTTGTGATTGAAGAGGTAAAATGGGGCAAGCCGCGTGTTCAGGCTCTAAAAGATATGTCGCGCCGGCTGAATATCCCTGAAATAAGTTCATTTGTGCAAACAATTATTCAGGCTGAGCGTATGGGTACGCCGATTGCCGAGGCGTTTAGCATTCTTTCTGAAGATGCCCGTGCGCAAAGATTTCATCGCGGTGAAAGGACGGCTTTACAGGCGCCCATCAAGATACTCCTGCCACTTATTTTCTTCATTATGCCGGTCATCGGCATTGTCATTGGAGGCCCAATCTTGCTGCAATTTATGCAAGGCGGCCTTACCGGCCTCAAATAATTCCATCAATTAAACTCCATTAAAGTCTAAAGCAGGGTCAGACCCTGAGCTAATCGGTAGGGTGTCCCCTGTCTAGCTACTCTTCTTTAGGATATCATAATTTGAGCAGTATTGTTGAGGCATAAAAATCTAGCGCTGAAATTTGAGGGATTGGAGTTGGAATATCAGCTATATGAGACAGATATCTAGGTGATATTTGAGGCGATTAAGAAATTGCTTGAGCCCTTCCCAATGAGCCAGCAAGGTCAAGGCTTGGAATGAATTAAGTTTAATTTATGAATTTTAAAATTGTCCAGTCTAATTAATATGCACATTATTGTCCACTCTGAATTAAAATTTGTCCAATCAGGATAGATGGTCGTTACGAGTGGTCTTGAGTAGATGAGGTTTAAACTTTTTCTACTATTCATTTTTAGCAGTAGTGTGGGTTTAAACCCACACTACGGTTGTTAATAATTAGTAAAATCTAGCAGAGTTTATTGTAATGTCGGTCTTTGGCCTTTAGGATGACATGCAGAAAAATGTCTATTTCTGCGAAAAGAAAGCGTTACCAAATTAACCGCAATTATTACTTGACAGCGACGATCTAGGATGTTATATTTGAGTGTAAGTTGAGTAGAGTAAAAGGTAAACTTAGAGTAATCTAAGGACACAAAGCCACGGGTCCTCAAATTAAATAGCAGTTCTAGGGATAGCCGGGTTGCCAGATCGACGAGAGTTGGATCCGACAACTCGGTTTTATTTAAGAGCTTAATAAGAGAATTTAAAAAGAATTTAAAAAGAAATTCGGTGCTCTAATGAAGAAAGCAGCAAAAGAAAAAAAGTATTGGGGTAAGGGGAAATTTTATTTTTTATTTAATACAATATTAGGTAAAAAATGAAGATAAATCCGCAACAGACAGAAAACGGGATTGAGCAACCAAAGAAGGAATTCAAGTCAAATTTTAAGACTTGGATCCGCGTGGTTGCTTTTATTTTAGTTTCTGTCTTTCTTCCGGAGCAGGTTGCGCAGGCCGTTGAATATGACTGGCGTGTGCTTTGGAATAAACCTGCTGTGGGAGCTATTGCTCCGGGATACCTCAAGAATCTTAACAATATTGACACGGCTTTAGCCATCCGTAAAATTCTTAAAGATATAGCGAATAAACCTATAAATGTCATCAAGGTTTCGTCCAATCTGACCATAAATTTAGATAAGCCATTGAAAATGTCCAATCAGAGGATTGATGAAATCACTGAGTGGTTGAAGGGTAAGCCCTGCGGATCAAAGGCTCTTTATGAGTATTTAAACTATACTGGAATTCAGGCTGCTGAGGGGGATATTGCGATCATGGCTCTCACAGTGGACATTCTTAATGATGTGGTTAAACCTGAAGGCACTCCCACGATTATCAATAACTCTCTTTACGCCCTTTCTCAGGCCGCCAAATTTTTCGGTGTAAACTTATATCCGGTCAAATTTAAAGCTGATGCGGAGTTCAGCAAGATTACCCCTTTTATTGCTCATTTAAATTTTGGGCACTTTATTTTGGTTACGCGAGTAACTGAAGATAAGGTTTATTATAGTGAAGAGCATAAAGAAGAGTTTCTGCCTAAAGACAAATTTATTAGTGATTTTAGCGGGTATGCTTTAATTAATATTTTACCGGCTGATTTGAAGGTTTTAGATCCTTCTGAAAGTAAGCAGGTTATGGGCGCAGGATCACTCATTAATGGCCGCCAATATTTAACTCCCAAACCAATAAAGTCATCTGGTTCAAAAAATTCAAAGTCTGCTAGTACAAAAATTACTAGCACTAAGATAAGCAATAAAACTAGTGTTAAAAATTTATCTCGCGCACAGATGAATAGCATATGGCAGTCAAGATATGGCCGGAATGCCAACTATGATGCGGTGAGGAGAAATTCAGGGAAGTTGACGGTTGGCCAAAAGCTTACCAATATGGGCAGGTCGACTAAATATAAAGCAGAGGCTACGCGATATCAGTCTCTGAAAAGAGGAACTCTGCGCGTTAAAGATTTAAAACCTGCAGAGATGAATCGAATATTTAAGTCTAATATAGGCAGAAACGCTGGTTATAAAGCCGTAATAGCTCATTCCAGTAATACAAAAACTGTTAATGATTTAATTCGTCAGTTACGGACTTCGAAGAGTTATGCAGCAGAGTATAATTATCAGGCTTTTAAGACGGGTGTCGCGAAGGTTTACAATAGTGAAATAGGACGTAATCCAAGCGCTAAAAGTATTCCTTGGATGTATCAACATTACAAGGGGGATGTAGCTGGTAAGTTGCAAGGTGTGCGTAGCGCATTAGATAGAGCGCTTGCTAGGCCTGTAACGCCTTATCAGCAAGCAATTCAGAAAGGTACCATAAAGAAAATACTTTATGATAGAAATGTTGGGCCAACTTTATTATTAGGCAGTCCTGCTGCTGTAGTGAAAAATGTTCAGTATGTAATTGGTGCTAAAGCCGATGGGGTACTTGGTAATCAGACTGCAGCGAAGCTTTTTAAGAGCTATACCCCTGGCACTGCGGAGTGGGGTAGGAGAGTGCAGGATAAGAATTAT
>CAYHRM010000092.1:0-4961 GCA_964359035.1 uncultured Planctomycetales bacterium | reverse complement strand
TTTTTCCGGAGCGGATCTGGCTAATCTTTGTAATGAGGCGGCGTTAATGGCTGCCAGATTTAATAAAGAGTCAGTAGAGATGGCGGATTTTGAGAAATCCGTGGAGAGGGTGTTGATGGGGCCGGAGAAGAAGAGCCATATTATGTCTAAGAAAGAGAAAGAGATTACTTCTTTGCATGAGTCTGGGCATGCTT
Source organism: uncultured Planctomycetales bacterium (assembly GCA_964359035.1). Taxonomy (GTDB): domain Bacteria; phylum Omnitrophota; class Gorgyraeia; order Gygaellales; family Profunditerraquicolaceae; genus UBA6249. The sequence continues at coordinate 4,767 of CAYHRM010000092.1, read as the reverse complement.
TGCTTTCTTTATTGCTACCTGAAGTTAACCCTTTAAAGAAGGTTTCAATTATTCCGCGTGGATTAGCCGGCGGGTACACCTTTACTCCGCCGTTGGAAGATCGGCATTATTGGACGAAGAAAGAGCTCCTGGCAGAGATTACCATGATTTTAGGAGGCCGGGCTTCGGAAGAGTTAAATTTAAACGAAGTGACTACTGGAGCGCAAAATGATTTGGAAGTGGCTACGGGAATGGCCAGGCGCATGGTGACTCAATTCGGTATGTCTGAGCGATTGGGTAATTTGACTCTGGGGAGAAGGGAAGGGCTGGTATTTTTAGGCCGTGATATTATGGAGGAAAAAAACTATAGCGAACAGACAGCGCACGTTATTGATGAAGAGGTAAAGCAAATAATTGATGATGCTTATAACAAGGCTCTTGAACTGTTAAAAAATAGTCAGGATAAACTTAAGCTTCTTTCAAATACGCTTTTAGAAAAAGAGGTCTTAAGTGGTGAAGAGGTAAAGAAAATATTAGGCATTGAGAAAAGCGATTCGATTTAAATTAATGCGTATTTTTCGTTTTAGTTGTATAGAGGAAGTAAAAAAAATTATGCATGAGATTGGCGTTGACCCTTACGGGGCCAAAATCATGCTGCCTAAGGCGGCAACTTTTTTAATCCGCTTAGGAGCTATTAATAATATCGCGGCGAATATTCTTAAACAAGAAATGCTTTCTTTGGGGGCTGAAGCGGCAATTGCCAGAGGTGCGCTTACCGGTAAAACTAAAAAAACTGATATCCTTTTAATCGGAGAAATTGCTCAATTTAGCGCTTTAGCCAATAAATTAAAAATTCAGCCATTTGGCTTGCAAAAGCTGGCCGGTGAACTAGATGAAAATATTAAAAATTTTACTAAAAATGATTTTGTTCTGCCTTTAAGAAAAGGTTATTTAAATCTTAGTAAAAAAACACAGATTATGGGCGTGATTAATTTAACGCCGGATTCATTTAGTCATGACGGGTTGTATCGTCGTTTTAGTAATAATTACCCGGATTTAGCTTTAAAGAAGGCGTTGGCGATGGTTGCTGATGGAGCAAGCATTATCGATTTGGGGGGCCAATCCAGCCGTCCCGGAGCAAAAAGCATAAGCACTAAAGAAGAATTAGCTCGTACTGTAGGGGTAGTAAAACTGTTAGCCAAAAAAATTAAAGCGCCGATTTCTATTGATACAGTTAAACCTGAGGTTGCCCGAGCGGCTTTAGATGCTGGCGCTCAAATTATTAATGATATTTGTGGGTTAAGAGATAAGCGTATGATTAAAGTCGCTGCCCAATATAAAGCGGCGGTAGTGATTATGCATATGTTGGGAAGGCCAACAAATATGCAAAAAATAATTGCTTATCAGTCCTTAATTGAAGATATTTCTGTTTACTTAAAAAAATCTATTTCTACCGCGCAAGCAGGCGGAATTAAACCGGATAAAATTATTATTGACCCAGGTTTAGGATTTGGCAAAACGCCGGTGCATAATTTTGAAATAATTAAACACCTCTCAGATTTTAAGGTTTTAGGTAAGCCTATACTTATTGGACCTTCCAGAAAATCTTTTTTGGCTAAAGTTTTAGGATCAGATTTGCCGGCTTTAACCAATGGCACTTTAGCTACCTGTGTAATGGCAGCTGAACGCGGCGCCAATATTGTGCGTGTGCATGATGTCAAACAAGTAAACCAATCCTTAAAAATAATGGAAGCGGTGGAAAAATGCTAGAACATAATTTAATTTTATATTGGAAACCAGCAATTGAGATGGGTATCCTTTGGTTTCTTATTTATCAGATTATGCTTTTTTTTGAGGGTACGCGTGCTTTGCAAGCTTTACGCGGCATAATTGTACTTTTATTGGCTTTTTTAATTTTTAAAAAATTTGATTTTTTAGTTTTAAGTTGGTTATTTGAAGAGCTTTTCGGAATATCCGTAATTGCGTTATTAATTATTTTTCAGCCGGAAATAAGAATGGGCTTGGTACAGTTAGGCAAGCGTCAAATCTTTAAAAATAATTTAAAAAATGAGAATAGCTTATTGCTTATCCGGCAAATCGCTGATGGTTGCGAAAATATCGCTAAAAATAAATTAGGGGCTTTAATTGCGATTGAGAAAAATATTTCTTTAGCTGCTTATGTTCAAAGCGGCGAGGCGATAGATTCGCGGGTGGGTGCAGATTTAATTGAGGCAATTTTTACCCCCAATAATCCGTTGCATGATGGTGGCTTGATTATTAGCCAAGGGAGAATTGCTGCCGCAGGGTGCATCTTTCCCTTAGCAACAAATCAGGAATTAGATAGGGTTTTTGGCACGCGGCATCGAGCGGCTTTAGGTTTAAGTGAAGAGACTGATGCCATAGTAATTGTGGTTTCTGAAGAAAGGCGTGATATATCTATTATTTATCAAGGTAAATTTTATAAAGATTTAGGCGCCGTACAATTAGAGGCGAAAATTATTGAGCTACTTAAAACAAATAAAAATGAATAAAAACCAAAAAAATATTTTTTTACGTATTGCCGGTTTAGTTATTACTCATCCCTGGCTGAAGCTTATTTCTTTCATCTTGGCGGTGATTGTTTGGTTTTATGTCAAAGGGGAAAGAATATAAAATTAAATCTATGCCAAAGTTAGGAGTAAATATTGATCATGTCGCAACTTTACGTCAGGCGCGCCAGGGGAATTTGCCCGATCCTGTTTATGCGGCATTTTTAGCTGAACAAGCCGGTGCCCAGAGTATCGTGGCGCATCTTCGGGAGGATCGACGCCATATTCAGGACCGCGATATTAAACTTTTGCGTAGAAAGATTGGGACCAAGCTTAACCTGGAGATGTCCATTGCTCCGGAGATTTTAAAAATTGCTTGTTGCATCCGGCCTTATCAGGCGACACTGGTGCCTGAAAGAAGGAAGGAATTAACTACTGAAGGCGGATTAAACGTGGCTGCTAATCTTAAGATAATTGCGGCGGCCGTAAAAAAATTAAAAGGAGCGGATATTGGAGTGAGTTTGTTTATCGATCCGGATGAAAATCAGGTTAATGCTGCCAAGAAAGTTGATGCTGGAATTATTGAGTTGCATACTGGCCGCTATGCGTCGGCAAAAAATTCCCATCAAAAAGAAAAATTTTTTCAACAGTTAAAACATGCGACAGCCTATGCTTTAGCTCAAGGGTTAGTAGTTAATGCCGGGCACGGCCTTGATTATGCTAATGTCAAACGTATTGCTCAAATTAAAGGGATCGAAGAGCTAAATATTGGTTATGCTATTATTTGTAAAGCTTTATACGTGGGTTTATTTGCAGCGGTTAGAGAAATGCAGGAGCTAGTTAGTCAATGTTAGTCGGGACAGGGGTAGATATTACGGAAGTAAGGCGTATTCGTCAAGCAGTGGAAAAATGGGGCCAGGATTTTTTAAAACGTGTTTTTACGGAAGAGGAGATAAAAAACGCTAAAACCAAGGCTTCTTTTTATCAGCATTTGGCCGGAAGATTTGCTGCTAAAGAGGCAATTTTTAAGGCAGTAGGAGACAATCAGCTTTCTTGGCAGGATATTCAGATACATAATGATCATGAGGGAAAGCCGGTTTGTTTATTTTTAAACGGCCGAGGTAAAAATATTAACGCTCATATTTCTATTTCACATGTTAAAACTTATGCGGTTGCCAACGCAGTTATTACAAAGAAAAGCTGATTCTCATAAAGGTGATTATGGAAAAATATTGATTCTCGCCGGCTCGAGCAGATTTTCCGGGGCGGCTTTGCTTTGCGCCGAAGCAGCTTTGCGCGCTGGAGCAGGATTAGTAACTGTAGGTATACCGGCTAGTATTAACCTGGCTCTAATTAAAAACAAAACTAAAGAAATAATGACTTTACCGTTGCCGGAGACTAAGGTTGGAACATTAAGTTTAGCAGCATTTTCTAAAATTAAACTTGCTCTTAAGAATGTTAATGTTTTAATTATGGGGCCGGGCTTGGGTAATCATGCATCAACTTACGCGTTGGTAAGAAAAATAGTTAAGCAATTTACTTTGCCTATGGTCATTGATGCTGATGCGCTTAGTGCGTTAAATCATCACCTGAGGATACTTAAGCAGCATAAAGGAGAGGTAATTTTAACTCCGCATGCTAAAGAGATGGCTGGGCTTTTTGGAATCGGGCTTGATTTTGTAAAGAAAAACAGGAAATTGGTTGCCAAAAAGTACGCGAAATATTATAATAACATATTAATCCTCAAGGGGCATCAGAGTATTGTGACGGATGGTGATCGTAAGTTTTATATCAATAAGACCGGTAATCCTGGGATGGCAACGGCGGGAAGCGGAGATGTTCTAGCTGGCATAGTCGGTGCATTTTTAGCCCAGGGATTAGATGTTTTTAATGCGGCAAAATATGCAACACATATTCATGGTTTAGCTGGGGATATTGCCGCGATTGATAAGACGCAAATGGGGTTAATTGCATCGGATATTATCAGCCGGATTCCAGATGCACTTAAAAAATGTAGTTAGGGCCGGCGTAGCTCAGTTGGCAGAGCGATAGTTTTGTAAACTATGGGTCGGGGGTTCAAATCCTCTCGTCGGCTTAATATTAAAGAAAAATTTTAGGGCAGGTACCCAAGTGGCCAAAGGGGACAGACTGTAAATCTGTTGCACCTGTGCTTCAGAGGTTCGAATCCTCTCCTGCCCATTATTTAGGGGCCCGTAGCTCAGTCGGTCAGAGCAGGTGACTCATAATCACTTGGTCCGGG